>JAWLEL010000193.1:0-5443 GCA_041686165.1 Lentibacter sp. | reverse complement strand
TGGTGCCCGGGGGCGGAATCGAACCACCGACACGAGGATTTTCAATCCACTGCTCTACCCCTGAGCTACCCGGGCACGGGAAAGCGGATTGCCGCTTTGGGTGACCGCGTTCTAGGCGAGGGGGCGGGTGGTGTCCAGAGGGTTTTTGCGTAAAAAGTCAGTGCGGCTTGGTGGTGTCTTTTTCCAGCTCTTCCAGGGCGAGTTCGGTGTCTTCGGGGTCCGTCGAAGGCAATGCGTAGGTACCGCTGAGCCATTTGGCCAGGTCGATATCTGCGCAGCGTTTGGAGCAGAAGGGCTTGTACTTCGGATCGGCGTCTTTCGCGCAGATCGGGCAGCTCATGAAAGCACCTCCGAAAGTGGCAGGCGGGCGCGTTTGCGTTGCAGCTCGTAGTGGCCGAGCGGGGTCCATCCTGCCAGCACGGTGTCGATACCGTCAAGCTTCAGCGCGCTGCGCAGGGCGTCCTCGAAGGCGCGCCTGTCCTTTTTTGGCATGGGGGCCAGATCGAGCGTGATCTGCCCGCCTAGGCCGCGCAGGCGGAGCTGGCGCGGAAGCTCCCGGGCCGCGGCGAAATTGGCCCTGGAGCCGGCCGTGAAGCTGCTGTCCGCTCCGGTGTTCACATCGACCGCCGTCAGCGCGCGGGTCGGCTCGACATAAAGCATCGCTCCGCCGGGAAGGGAAACCTCGGGGCCGCGCAGTGCGTCGATGGCCTCCATCACGCCATGGCTTTCGAAGCTGCCTGCTTCGGTGACCACATCGGCGGGTTCCACCCAGTCACGCCAGGCAAGCAGATGCGGGCCATCGCCCTCGGCCAATGTTTCCAAACCCTCGCCGTCGTCGCTGGTTACATCCAGTGCAAGGCGCATCATCGTGGTTATGTCTTCGGCAATTTCCGCATCGTCCGCACCTTCGCAGCAAGAGCGCAGGATGAGGCCGAAATCCTCGATTGCATCGCCCAAGGAGCTGCGCTCCTCGCGAGCGATCAGCAACAACTCGTCGCGTCTGTCATCGTCGCGGATGCTCCGCGAGATATTCGTGCCCGGCGCGCCGGGCGTGACGATGGCGAAGCGGCTCTTGAAGAGCAGTTTCTGCGTCACGGGTATGGCCTTGCCGTCCTCGGCATATCCCGTGACCTGAACCAACATGGTTTCGCCGGGAGCAATTCCCTTGACCTGGCGCAGAAACGCGTTTCCATCGGGCGTCGACAGGAAGATACCGCCCTGACCCTTGACAGGTTTTAATGCCTGCGCACGGTAGGTCGTGCCGGGGCGGGGGGCGTCGCTGTCGATGAGCAGATCATCGAGCTTGCCATCCACCATCAGCGCCGCGGATTCGCGGCCCGAGACATGATCGAGGATGATCTGGCGGCCTTTCATGTGCGGCTCCAGAGCGGGTAGCCCGCAGCTTGAAGAAGGTTTGCCGTTTCGGTGACGGGCAGGCCCATGACGGCGCTGAAGGAGCCCTGGATCCAGGGGATGAAGGCGCCTGCGGGACCCTGAATGGCATAACCGCCGGCCTTGCCTTGCCAGTCATCCGTGGCGAGATATCCTTTGATTTCATCGTCACAGAGGCTTTTCATCTTCACGGCAGTGACCACATCGCGCTCCCAGAGCCGTACGCCTTTCTTCACTGCGACGGCTGTGATCACGCGGTGACGACGGCCCGACATGGCGCGCAGGAAGGCCTCGGCCTCGGCCGCGTCTTCGGGCTTGCCCATAATGCGCCGCCCGAGGGCGACAGTGGTATCGGCACAGAGCACGATATCACCGCTATCCGCCTGAACAGCCTCGGCTTTCGCGCGCGTCACGCGGGCGCAGTAGGGGCGGGGCAACTCGCCCTTGAGGGGTGTTTCGTCGATGTCCGGCGGGCAAATCTCATCGGCCGAGACGCCTATCTGCGCAAGCAATTCCTTGCGGCGCGGGCTGCCTGAGCCGAGGATCAGTTTCATGAGGGTCTACTTGAAACGGTAGTTGATCCGACCTTTCGTCAGATCATACGGGGTCATTTCGACTTGCACCTTGTCGCCTGCCAGAACGCGGATGCGGTTCTTGCGCATCTTGCCTGCCGTATGAGCGATGATCGTATGGCCGTTTTCCAGCTCGACCAGGAATGTCGCGTTCGGCAGGAGTTCCTTCACGACACCGGGGAATTCGAGCAGTTCTTCCTTGGCCATGGTCTCTCCTAGTATTTCACTTGCTTTTTGCAAGCGCGTGTTAAATGAGGCCTTTCCCGTGATTTTACAAGGCTTTTCTCAATCCAGCGCGCGATGCATCACTTGCGCTGCGCGGGGGTCTTGTTCGGGCCAGTGCTGGAAACCGAGCACCTGGCCGTCGCGCCGTATTTCATGAATTTGGTCAATATTTACATCGGCATAGCTCCAGCCTTGCCTGTTCATGGCGCCTTCGCTCAGTACGCCGTTGGGCGGAAAGCCATTGTCAGGCGGGCCGAATATCCCACCCATGCCGGTGTTTTCCTCGACGCCGAAGAGCTGTGGTGCGTCGCCGATGAGCGAGGCCATGACCGTGACGCATTGGTTTTCGAGCGCGCGGGCCATGGCGCCGATGCGCACGCGCCAGTAGCCGCTGAGTGCTTCGGTGCAGGAGGGGACGAGGATGAGATCAGCTCCGGATTCGGCCAAAGCCCTGGCCAGCAGGGGAAATTCGCTGTCATAGCAGATCAGGACACCGATCTTGCCGAGGGCGGTGTCGAAAAGCTGCAAGGGGCCGCCGCCGCTGATGCCCCATTCGTCGCGCTCGAAGCGGGTCATGATCTGCTTATCCTGGAACCCCGCCGTGCCGGAGGGGGCGAAAAGACCCGCGCGATTGACCGTGATGCCGCCGTCATGGACCGGGCCCGAGGGGCCGAGAATATGCAGGCCGAACTCGGAAGAAAGACTGGAAAACAAGGTGTTAAGATCCTCCCATCGCTCCGAGACGGCATCGCGAGAGCCTTGAAGATCAGAGGCTGCCTTCGCGCCGGAGAGCGCGGCGAGCTCCATGGCCGCATACTCGGGAAACACGATCAGATCGGCCCCTTCGCGGGCCGCCGAGGACACCCAGGCGCGCTGCTTTTCAGCATAGGCGTCCCAGCTTTCCAACCAGCTCACGGGATAGGCGGAGGTTGCGATCTTCATGGCGTTAACCTTTGTCTCTTGACCAGTGGAGCGTGGGGGTGACATGCGTGCACCCCTTGTGCACCCTCTAGTGCAGCGCGCAGTGCCCGTGCAATCGTTAACGTGATCCGGTTAACGCAGCGTTCCCCGGTTTACGTCGCACCGCTGCTCTTGCGCGGGGCAGAAAACGCCGACACTATGACGACAGCGATAAAGCGCCGGGACAACCGGCGCAAGGCTCAGGGGAGGAGAAGCCGATGACGTTTGCGACATTGCAAGACAGTCTGGACATGACCAACGAGATGCCGTGGGAAAAGCGGGACGTTCCGACCACTGTCTACGAAATGCTGCAGGGCACGGCGGCGAAATTTCCCGATCGCCCGGCGATCTCCTATCAGCTGACTTCCGGACCCGAGGACAAGGCGGAAACGCTGAACTGGCGGGAGGTGCACGAGAAGGTCTGCCAGACGGCCAACTTGTTCCGCGATCTCGGCATTGGCGAGGACGACGTCGTCGCCCTTGTCCTGCCCAATTCGAACGAAACGGCGATCGCCACGCTGGGCGGCATGGTGGCGGGGATCGTGAACCCGATCAACCCGCTGCTGGAGGCCGAGCAGATCGCCGCGATCCTGCGCGAGACCAAGGCCAAGGTCGTCGTCACGCTGCGCAATTTCCCCAAGACGGACATCGCGCAGAAGACGGCGGAGGCCGTGAAGCACGCGCCCGGTGTGCGCACGATCCTGACCATCGATCTCAACCGCTACCTGTCACCGCCGAAAAGCTGGATCGTTCCGCTCCTGCGCCCGAAGATGGAGGTGAACCACCACGCGGATGTGAAAAGCTTCAACGCCGAGATCGCCGGCCAGCCCGGGAGCCTGACCTTCGAGGACCGCAAGGCCGACCGTGTCGCGGCCTATTTCCACACCGGCGGGACGACGGGGATGCCCAAGGTCGCCCAGCACAAGAACTCGGGGATCATCTACCAGGGCTGGCTCGGCCATGAGCTTCTCTTCTCGGAAGAAGACAGCGTGATGTGCCCCTTGCCGCTCTTTCACGTCTTCGCCTGCCACGTGATCCTGATCGCCATGGTGAAATCGGGGGCGCATGTGGTCTTCCCGACGCCCGCGGGCTATCGCGGCGATGGCGTCTTCGACAATTTCTGGAAGCTCTGCGAGCGTTGGAAGACGAGTTTCATCATCACTGTTCCCACTGCTGTCTCGGCGCTGATGCAGCGGCCTGTCGATGCGGATCTCTCGACGGTCAAGAACGCCTTCTCCGGCTCCGCGCCGATGCCGCTGGAGCTGTTCAACCGCTTCACGAAGTCGACCGGGATCGAAGTCTACGAGGGCTACGGGCTGACCGAGGCAACCGTGCTTGTCAGCATCAACCCGATCGACGGGGAAAAGAAGGTCGGCTCCGTCGGCATCCAGTTCCCCTACACGGATGTAAAGATCATCACCGACAAGGGCGAGGGCCCCGCGGAGTGCGATGTCGACGAGATCGGGGAGATCTGCGTGGCCGGGCCGGGGATCTGGCCGGGCAATACCTATACGGAAGCGGCCAAGAACAAGGACCTCTACCATTTCGACAGCTACTTGCGGACGGGCGATCTGGGGCGCAAGGACCCGGACGGCTATATCTGGATCACCGGGCGCGCCAAGGACCTGATCATCCGCGGTGGGCACAACATCGACCCCGCAGAGATCGAGGATGCGCTTCTGGCCCACAAGGACGTGGCCTTCGCCGGGGCGATCGGCCAGCCCGATGCCCATGCCGGCGAGGTGCCTTGCGCCTATGTCGAGCTTGTCGAGGGCGGGACCGTCACGCCCGAGACACTGATGGAACATGCGAGCAAGCAGATCCATGAGCGCGCCGCCTTTCCCAAGCACATCGAGGTTCTGGACGAGCTGCCCAAGACAGCCGTCGGCAAGGTCTTCAAGCCGGACCTGCGCAAGAGCGCGATCACCCGCGTCTACAACGCCGCCCTGGACGACGCAGACGTAAGCGCGCGAGTCACCTCCGTGATCGACGACAAGAAGCGTGGCCTTGTCGCGCAGGTCGCGCTGAATGGCTCCTCCGAGGAGGACGTGGCCAAGACACTGTCGAGTTTCACGCGGCCTTGGGACGTGGCCTGAGCGGGCGTTGCGCTTGGCCCGATGTCTCGAAAAGCCGCCATTCCTGCAAATCGCGGCGGATGGCGGCTATGAGGCCGGAGCAGTCGCACGATCAAGAGCCCCCCGCGCGAATAGCGCCGAAGGCGCCGCGCGATCGCCAGACCGCCCCCCGGGCTGGCGATCTGGAGAGGCTGGGCGCGCCGCTCTGATCTGTTTCGG
>JAWLEL010000192.1:0-5473 GCA_041686165.1 Lentibacter sp. | reverse complement strand
GGGGCACGCAAACGGGCGCTCGAGGCCCTGCGCGAGGCAAGGGGAACGCTGGTGTTTTACGAATCCCCCAGACGCGTCGCCGCGATGCTGTCGGATGCGGCGGAGATTCTGGGCAATGACCGGGCCGCTTGTGTTTGCCGTGAGTTGACCAAACGGTTCGAAGAGTTGCGCCGCGGCACGCTCGCGGAGCTGGCAGAGCAATTGCAAGACACACCGGTGAAAGGCGAGATCGTCGTGCTGATCGAGGAAGGCAGGGCCGAAGAGGTAAGCGATGAGACGTTGCGCGAGCGTCTTCAAGAGCTTCTGGAACAGATGAGCCTGCGCGATGCGGCCGATGCCCTGGCCGCTGAAAGCGGTATGAAACGGCGCAGGATCTACCAGATGGGCCTCGAGATCGGAGGGCGTTAAGGATGTTGGTGTTTGTTCATTGATCGTTAGGTTTTCCGGTCTATCGTGTATGCATGCCATTGGATTTCACAGCGACAAACGCGCGCCCTGACGGGTTCGACACGCAGACGAGAAAACGCCGCGGTCGGCGCAGCTACAATGCCGGGCGCGCGGCCGAGGAGATCGCACTGCGCAGCTTCGAGGCTGCGGGGTATGAGCTTGCCGAAGCCCGATGGCGCGGCGAGGCCGGGGAAATCGACCTGATCCTGAAAAGGGGTGACCTTACCGTTTTCGTCGAGGTGAAGCGCGCTCGCTGCTTTGCTTCGGCGGCGCAGCGGATACGCCCGGAGCAAATGACCCGAATAGCGCAGGCAGCGGAGGAATATGCCGGACGGCTCGCGCAGGGGCGCCTGAGCGAGATGCGCATCGACGTCGCGCTGGTGAACGAGATCGGAGCCTGCGAGATCATCGAGAACGCCTTCGGGGGCTAAATCTCTTCGGGGTATGTTGGCGGCGTAAAGAGAGCGCGAGAGACTTGAGCGTTCGTGCGCCTCGAGATTGGTTGGTGCCGATGTTCCTGACGAAATGCTTCCGGCCCGCGCATCGGCATTGAACCGTCGGTGAAGTTGCGCCATCTATGGCATGACACTTCGCAAAGGGCGCGCCATGAAAATCGCTTTCCAGATGGACCCGATCGGGCCGATCGACATCAATGCCGACAGCAGCTTCCGGATCGCCGAAGAAGCACAGGCGCGTGGCCATGAACTGTTCTACTATACGCCGGAGCGGCTGAGCTATCGCGAGGGGCGTATCATGGCGCGGGGCTGGCCGCTGACGGTGCGCCGCGAGACGGGCAATCACTTTTCACTGGGAGAAGAAGCCGAAGTTGACCTCGCGGATTTCGACGTGGTCTGGCTGCGCCAGGACCCGCCTTTCGACATGTTCTACATCACCACCACGCATCTGCTGGAGCGGATTCACCCCGAAACGCTGGTGGTGAATGATCCCTTCTGGGTGCGCAATTATCCCGAGAAACTGCTGGTTCTGGACTTTCCCGATCTCACCCCGCCGACGATGATCGCGCGGGAACTGGACGATCTCAAGGCCTTCAAGGCCGAGCATGGCGACGTGATCCTCAAGCCGCTTTACGGCAATGGCGGCGCGGGGGTGTTCCGTCTCGATGCGAATGACCGCAACCTGACATCGTTGCATGAGCTCTTCACCGGGTTCAGCCGCGAGCCGCTGATCGTACAGAAATTCCTGCCCGATGTCAGCAAGGGCGACAAGCGGGTGATCCTCGTGGATGGCGAGCCTGTCGGCGCCATCAATCGAGTGCCGGCCAAGGGCGAGACGCGCTCCAACATGCATGTTGGCGGGCGGCCGGAAAAGGTCGGGCTATCGCAGCGGGATCGCGAGATCTGCGCGCGGATCGGGCCGCTTCTGCGCGAAAAGGGGCAGATTTTCGTCGGAATAGACGTGATTGGCGATTATCTTACCGAGATCAACGTGACATCGCCCACCGGCATCCAGGAGCTCGAACGCTTCGATGGGCTCAATGTCACAGGAAAGATATGGGATGCGATCGAGGCGCGTCGGATGTGAGCAAACCAAGCCTCAGAACGCGGGCCATGAACAGGCTTCTCAAGCGAGTTGAAAAGCCCCGCCTCGCCCGTGAGCAGGATATCGGCAAGCTCAGGCGCAGGTTTGAACAGCAGGCACGCTGGGTTTTCTTCGGTCCGCGCGGGGCGCGTTATGCGCCTGGAGAGCAGGGCGGCGTGCCGGTGCTGGACGTGAGCGTCGGGGACGGCGCAGGCGAGACCGTGCTGCTTTATCTTCACGGCGGGGCCTACGTGATGGGCTCGCCAAACACGCACAAGACCATGGTGGCAAAGCTCTGTGCCATGTCGGGCTGCCGGGCGGTTCTGCCCGATTACAGAAAAGCGCCCGAGCATCCCTTTCCCGCTGCCGTGGAGGATGCCGTCGCCGTCTACCGCGCGCTTTTGGACGAGGGGCAAGCGGCTTCGAGCATCATTATCGGAGGCGACAGCGCGGGCGGCGGCCTGGCCCTGGCCCTTCTGGGCGAGATTTGCCGCCTCGGACTGGATCTGCCGGGTGGGCTTTTTGCACTTTCGCCGCTGACGGACGTCACGTTTTCAGGCGCGTCCATAGCTGGGAATGCCGACGTTGACGCTTTGCTTCCGGCCAGCCGGGTCAAGGACTTGCAGAGTCTTTACCTTCAGGAAGCCGACCCGCGCGATCCCCGGTGTTCGCCGCTCTTCGCGGATTTCACTCGGGCCGCTGGCGTATGCCCTGTCTGGCTCACGGTGGGTGATACGGAAATCCTGCGCGATGACAGTGTCAGGATGGCCGAAAGGCTCGAAGCGCAGGGCGTGAACGTGAGCTTCGCAATCGAACGGGACTTGCCGCACGTCTGGCCGATGTTTCACAACACCTTGCCCGAGGCCGGGCGCAGCCTGCGGGATATCGCGGGTTGGATCAGGTCTCGTTCAGGCCACTGACGCGGAAGCTTACCGCTTCGGCGATATGGGCCCGGCGCACGGCAGGCTCACCGGCAAGATCGGCGATCGTACGGGCGACCCGCAGAACACGGTGATAGCCGCGCGCTGTGAGGCCGAACCGGTCCGCCACGCGGGTGAGAAGTTCCTTGCCCTCGGCATCGGGCGCGGCGATCTCCTCGAGCAGGCTGCCTTCGGCGTCGGCGTTGAGGTAGGTGTCCTCGCGCCCTTCGAAGCGCGCCTGCTGCGCCTCGCGCGCACGGGACACGTTCGCGGCGACTTCCTCTGAGCTGGGCCCCGAAGCGGGAAGATCGAGATCACCGAGCGACACGGGCGGCACATCCAGGCGCAGATCGAAACGGTCCATCAGCGGGCCGGAGATGCGCCCCAGGTAGTCCTCGCCGCAGCCGGGCACGCGCGGGCAGGCGCGGGCCGGATCGAAGAGGTATCCGCATTTGCAGGGGTTGGCCGCCGCGATGAGCAGGAAGCGGCAGGGATAGCGCACATGGGCATTGGCGCGGCTGACGACGACCTCGCCCGTCTCGACCGGCTGGCGCAGTGTTTCGAGCACGGCGCGGGGATACTCGGGGAACTCGTCCATGAACAGCACCCCGTTGTGGGCAAGGCTGATTTCTCCGGGTTTGGCGCTGCGGCCGCCGCCGACGATGGCGGCCATTGAGGCGGTATGATGCGGCTCGCGGAAAGGGCGTGTGCGGGAGATGCCGCCTTCCTCGATGAGGCCGGAGAGCGAGTGGATCATGGAGGTTTCCAGCGCCTCCGAAGCGGTGAGCGGCGGCAGGATCGTGGGCATGCGTGCGGCGAGCATGGATTTCCCGGCGCCGGGGGTTCCGATCATGATCATGTGATGGCGGCCCGCGGCGGCGATCTCGAGGGCGCGCTTGCCGCGTTCCTGGCCTTTCACATCGCGCAGGTCCCTCAGGCCGGTTTCGCTTCGCACCTCGCCGGGCTGGGCCGGAGGGAGGGGCATCTGGCCGGTGAGATGTTGAATGGCGTGCAGAAGGCTTGCGGGAGCGATGACCTGCGCGGCATCGACCCAGGCCGCCTCTGCCCCCGAAGCTTCGGGGCACATCAGGCTGCGCTCGGCCTCGGCTGCGGCGAGAGCTGCCGGCAAAGCTCCGATCACCGGCACGAGCGCGCCGTCAAGTGACAACTCCCCGAGCGCTGTGACGGTTTCCACGGCGTCGGCAGGGAGGATTTCGAGCGCGGACAGAAGCGCGAGCGCGATCGGCAAATCGAAATGACTGCCTTCCTTGGGAAGGTCGGCGGGCGAGAGATTGATCGTCAGGCGCTTTGACGGTAGGGCGATGGACAGGGCGGACAAGGCGGCGCGCACACGGTCGCGCGCCTCGGAAACGGCCTTGTCGGGCAGCCCGACGATGGAGAAGGCGGGCAAGCCGGGGGTGATCGCGCATTGCACTTCGACAGGGCGGGCCTCGACGCCTTCGAATGCCACTGTATAGGTGCGCGCGACCATTTCACCCTCGTCTTGACCCCGGAATAAAGCGTTCCGCCCTTAACCTGAAACATCAGATAGAGGCGTAGCGCGTGCTCCGTTCAAATCTTGCACTGCGCCCCGCCAAAAGCAGCGTTGCAGGTTTTTGGCGGGACGCTTTAGTTAACGGTTAGGCCGCCATGGTTTAGAATTGGTTAATGCTTGTGCGGGGGAGATTGTGGTTTCGCTTCACTTGCCCTAGGCAAAACGATATCCGCCAGCATCCAGGCCAGCCATCAATGAACGCATGGAGAAAAAGATGCTTCGTATCGCAATTGCCGCCATGGCGCTGATTCTTGCTGGATCCGGTGTCCGCGCCGACAGCCTGCCCGAGGCCGATGTCTACTTTGTCGGCGAAAGACACGACAATCCGAACCACCACGAGACCCAGGCCCGCCTGATCGCGCAGATCGCGCCGTCGGCGGTCGTCTTCGAGATGATCCCTGACGGCGACGTGCATCTTCTTGGTGCGCCGGTCCCGGCTGAGGACCTTGCCGAGAGGCTCAACTGGTGGGGCCGGGCCTCGGGGGACGTGGCGCTATGGCAGCCGGTCTTCGATGCGGCGCAGGGGCTCGCGCTTCATGGTGCGCTGATCGACAGGCCCGCGGCGCGCGCGGCGATGGAAGCCGGCGTTGCGGAATCTTTCGGGGCGCAGGCCGAAAGGTGGGGCCTCGCGGAGCCACTGGACAAGGCCGAACAAGCCGCGCGTGAGGCGGCTCAGCAGGAGGCGCATTGCAACGCGATGCCGTCCGAGATGCTGCCCGTGCTCGTCTCCTTGCAGCGGATGCGCGACGCGGCTTTGGCGCGTGCGATCCTGCGCGCTTACGAGCAGGAAGGCGGGCCGGTGGCCGTGATCACCGGCAATGGCCATGCGCGCAAGGATTGGGGAGCACCTGCTGTTCTGGGGCGCGGCGCACCGGAGCTTTCCGTCTTCTCGATCGGGCTGGGCGAGGAAGGTGCAGCGCCGGAGGGGGTATTCGACCGTGTGCTGACGGATGCGCCCAGCCCCGAGCGGGACGACCCCTGCGCCGCGTTCGAGAAAAACTGAGCGCCATTG
>JAWLEL010000191.1:0-5478 GCA_041686165.1 Lentibacter sp. | reverse complement strand
CCGGATCGAAACGAGTATGCCGGTCGTGTCACGGGAGCAGGCCCATCATCCGAAATCATAGCGTCAACAGGTCCGTCTGGACAAATTGACCTGTAAAGGCGTCCCATCATTTTGAAACCACATCTGTCTGACCCAGAGTGACGATCATTGCATTGGATGAATGGCCTCTTCCGCGGTGCGTGTTTCGGGGAGTGTCGTGGCTCGAGCGATCAATGGCAGGATTGGCCCGCCCTAGAAGCCGTAGGTCCGCAACTGTGCCCGAACCTCGTCGCGGGAGGCGGGATCGCGTGTCGGGAAGGCTGCGAAATAGTCCGCGACCATCGCGTCGGGCCTGAGCCGACGCGCCTCCCGGCGCCAGCGGGCCGCCTGCTCGTGGCGTCCTGCCAGAGCATTCGCCGCGAGCGCGATCATGGAGATGAGGTAATGCGCGCCGGGCGTCGCAGCGGCGCGATCCGCCCAGTCTGCCGCGGCCCGAAACTCGCCCTGCTGGATCAGGATCTGCGCCCGCACGCCGTGAAACCCGTAGAGGAGAGGATCGAGTGGGCTGAGGTGCAGCGACCGCTCCAGCGCGCCCAGGGTGGCTGGCGCGTCTCCGGTGAGCATCGAGGTGAAGGCCGAAGCGTAGTAGCCCTGCGCGAAATTGGGGTTCAGGGTCGTGGCACGGGTGAGCCACTCGGTGGCGACCTCCGGTTCGTTCGTGAGCCAGTGAGAGCGGCCCATGGTGAAACTCGCGAAGGGGTCGAGCGGGTCGAGCTCCAGGCTCCGCTCGGCGTGCCGCCGCGCGGCAATGGTTGCCGCGCCGGGGTCGGGGCCGATGCGCAGGAAAGACTCCAGAAAGCTCGTGAAGGACAGCCCGGCCTCGGCCCGGGCAAAGCGCGGGTCCGCCGTGGCGGCGCGCGCGAAATATTCCCGCGCGCGGGCCGTGTCGGAGGCGGTGAAGCGGTAGAGATGGCGCAGGCCAAGGTGATAGTTCGCCCAGGCATCCAGCCCCTTGGGGCCGCGGGACTGTGCCATCTGGGCCTCGTGGACCGGAATATGCGTCTCCAGCGCGGAAACCAGATGCGCGACGATCCGTTCGCGCAGCTCGTCCGTCTCGTCGAGGGCGGCGACCAGCCGCTCGGCCCACAGAACCTCGCGGGAGCCCGAGGCCGTCAACTCCAGCGTCACCGCGATCTTGCGGCTGCCCTCCTCGATGACACCGGAAAGCACGTATCGCGCCGCCAGCGCGGCCGCCGCCAGATCCCTGTCGGCCTCCCGACGGAAGCGGAAGGACGAGCCGCGCGCGATCACCGCCAGCCAGCGCAGCCTGGAAAGCGCTTCGATGATCTCGTGAGGGATCGCTTCCCCGAGAAGCACGAACTCGGGCGAGGCGCCGAGCGGGTGGAAGGGCAGCACGGCGATCGAGGGTTGCCCCGCCGCGTGGCCCGCCCCGCTTCCGGCCGTGTCGTCCGGGGCCTGCGCCGGCGTCGTCTCGACGTCCGCGACGAAGCGGAAGCCGCGGCCGTGCACGGTGCGGATGAAAGCCTGCCGCACACCGTCGTCGCCCAGGGCCCGCCGGGCGGAGCGGATACGGCTTGAGATGCTGGCATCCGATACCGCGCGCGCCTGCCAGACCTCGGTGACGAGTTCATCCTTCGTCACCATGCGGTCTCGGTGCCGGACGAGATGGATCAGAAGCGAAAGGACCTGCGGCTCGACCGGCACCGGCGCGCCGGCACGGCTGAGCTGGAAATGCTCGGGGTCGAGCCGGAGATCGCCGAAACACCATGTCATGTCCAAAGGATAGCGCAGAATCGGGCGATTCTGCACGAATTCTTCAGACATCCATCAAGCTTGGCCCGCGGTCTGCGCCTATCGTCTCGAACATGCCGGGACTTCCCGGCAGACACCACAAAGAACGGAGATGGACGATGCTGGACCACGCCATTGAAACACGGCGCTTCGACGCCCCCGACGAGCGCCTCGACATGAAGGAGCGCGGGGGGATCTCCATCATCAGGATGGGCGACGGCAGCGCGGGGATGCACGCGGTCTTCGAGCCCGGCTGGACATGGGAGGCCGACGAGAAGCCCCTGCTCGGTTCGCCAGACTCCTGCCCGATGCGGCACAGGGGCTATTGTATGTCGGGCGAGCTCGTCGTCCGCATGATCGAAACGGGTGCCGAGACCCGCCTTCGCCGCGGTGACTTCTTCGAGATCCCGCCGGGGCATGACGCTTATGTCGCCGGCGACGAACGGGTGGAGCTCATCCTTTTCGAGCCCGCCGAACGTCAGCACTGACTGCGCCGCCGTCACGCCGGGCCTTCGCCCGAGCGTGACGGCGGCGCCAACTGGAGAATGGAGAGAAACGATGGACGCTATGACCATGCGACGCACTGAAGGTTGCGGAAAGCTGTTCGGCAGCATCCTCGACACTGTCGGCGACACCCCCGCCGTGCGGATCAACACCCTCGCGCCGCAGGGTGTGGAGATCTACGTGAAGGCGGAATTTTTCAATCCCGCCGGCTCGGTCAAGGACCGGCTGGCACTCGGCATCATCGAGGAGGCCGAGAGCGACGGCAGCCTGAAACCCGGTCAGACGGTGGTCGAGGCGACCTCGGGCAATACCGGGATCGGACTGGCGATGGTCTGCGCGGCGAAGGGCTATCCTCTAGTGGTGACGATGGCCGACAGTTTCTCGATCGAACGGCGCAAGCTGATGCGCATGCTGGGCGCGAAGGTGGTCCTGACCCCGCGCGCCGAGAAGGGCTTTGGCATGTACCGCAAGGCGGTCGAGCTGGCCGAGGCCAACGGCTGTTTCCTGGCCCGCCAGTTCGAGACCGACGCCAACGCCCGCATCCACGAGATCACGACCGCACGCGAGATCCTGTCCGATTTCAGCGGCGAGCGCCTCGATTACTGGGTGACCGGCTATGGCACCGGCGGCACGGTCACCGGCGTGGGCCGCGTGCTGCGCCGCGAGCGGCCGGAGACGAAGATCATCCTGTCGGAGCCCGGCAACGCGCAGCTCCTCGGCAGCGGTCAGGCGCAGCCGCGCAATGCCGATCACTCACCTTCCAGCAGCCACCCGGCCTTCGAGCCGCACCCGATCCAGGGCTGGACGCCGGACTTCATTCCGCACGTGTTGCAGGAAGCCGTGGATTCCGCGCTCTATGACGAGGTGATACCCGTGCCCGGCCCGGACGGCATCGCCTGGGCGCAGAAGCTCGCGCGGCGGGAAGGCATCCTGACGGGGATCTCCGGCGGCGCGACTTTCGCGGTTGCCATGCAGATCGCCGAGAAGGCGGAGCCCGGCACCGTCATGCTCTGCATGTTGCCGGATACCGGGGAAGTGGCTCATGCGCGCGGGCGCTTACAGCTGGCGCTCTTCGGCCAAGGCCATCGAGCGGCTGAAGTCGGCTCGAGCCGAGATCCGCTCGGTTGCGCGTGCCGATCCTGTAACCGCGGCTGAGGGCGTGATCGCATTGGCGCAGCGCATCTGGCCTGCCTTCGAGCATATCGATACCTCGTCCGGCGCACTCGGCAATGCCGTGAACCGCACGCTCGAGGAATTGCTGCCGATCCTGATTGACGCCCCTGCCGATGAGAAGACCCGTGCGAAATGGCTCGAGCAGCTGCGCGAGGCGATTGATGATGATGGTGTTGATTATCTGGCACCACTTGCCGATCGCTTCGGTGAAGTCGCTGCTTTCCCCGCGCTGATGAACCTGCACGCCGACCGTGACCTCGATCTGATCCGGTCGGCCTGGTCAGATCACACGCGTTACGCTCATGTCACGTCAGCCACCCTGACTCTTTCCTGCCTGCTCGAGGCTGGTCGCCATGATGAATTGCTGGCGCTTCTGGCGCTGAAGAACACGTTGCTCTGGTTCCACGCAAAGTTCGGGGCGGAATCGCTGCTCAGGCAAGGGCGCGAAGAGGAGGCCCTGACTTTCGCCGAGTCCTTGCTGAAAGATGATCGTCGGCAATGGGGGCACCACGAGGTCGCTCGGTTCTGCGAGCGCATACTTGTCCGTCAGGGACGCGAGGAAGACGCCTATCGCCGCTTCGGTCTGCCCTCGGCCGCTGGCAACACCTATCTTGCGATGTGGCGCGATCTCGTGAAGCGCTATCCGGAACTGGACGCACGAAGAATCCTCAACGACCTCATTGAGAGCCATGGGTCCATGGGCAAGTGGTTCGCAGCGGCCAAGACCGCGAAATACTTCGACATCGCACTTGATTGCGCCGCGCACCGTGACGCGGCACCCGCAACGCTGATCCGCGCCGCACGGGATTTTCCCATAAAGGAGCCAGCCTTTGCCGCGCAGGTTGGCCTGCACGCCATCGCGCATCTGCTGGCCGGACGTGGGTATGAGCCAAGCCCTTTCGACATTGATGAGGCCATCGATCATGTTATGGCGGCCAGCGCGCGGACCGGGCAAGAGGAGCAAGCGCAACGAGAACTGGAGAGGCTGGCGACCAATGTGTCTGCGGATCCTCAGATGTTGGCGCGTCTGCAGGCCAGGATCGGAAAAATCAGGTAAGGCCTCCGACAGGTATGGCTCCGAAAGAAAGTGCCGGCGGTGCCGAAATCGGGTGTCAGCCGTCGTTGGTGGATGACGCATGCGTCGATGACGAGTAAAGTCCGCTGATGACCTTCGCCTTCTACGATCTCGAAACCACCGGCATCTCGCCCGCCTTCGATCAGCCTCTGCAATTCGCGGCCATTCTCACGGATGACGATTTCAGGGAGATCGAGCGGGTCAATCTGCGCTGCCGCATCGCGCCGCATATCATTCCATCGCCCTGGGCGCTGGCCGTCACGGGCGTGCGCCCAGCGCAATTGCTGGATCCGGCCCTGCCCACGCTCTTCGAGTTCACGCAGGAGGTAGCCGCCCTGATCGAACGCTGGTCGCCGACGATCTGGACCGGATTCAACAGCATGCGCTTCGACGAGGAAATGCTGCGCCAGGCTTTCTACCAGAACCTGCAGCCCGACGTCTTTGCCACGCAGTTCAATTGTAACAAGCGATTGGATGTGCTGACCGCGCTCCATGCCGTCTGGTATCGCCAGCCCGATCTGTTCGAGTGGCCGGTCGATACTGATGGGCGAGTACGCTTCAAGCTGGATCGCATCGCGCCGCTGAACGGCTTTGCCGCGCACAATGCGCATGACGCGCTTGGCGATGTCGAGGCGACCATCCACATCGCCCGCCAGATCGCCCAGCGCGCTCCGCTCCTCTGGGCAGAGTTGCTGGCCAACCGCGACAAGACCCATGTCAGAGCCAGCCTCGAGACCTTCCAGCCCATGGCGCTGGTCGAGCGTTTCGGCGGAGGCCTGCCGCGCGCAACCACCGGCTGCTTCTGCGGCACCTCGGCCAGCAACCCGAACCAAGCAGCGTTTTTCGATCTGGATGCAGCGGATCCGGCCGACTGGCTCAACTCTGGCGACGCCGAGCTATTCGACGCCGTCGACGCCACCCCCAAACTCATCCGG
>JAWLEL010000190.1:0-5499 GCA_041686165.1 Lentibacter sp. | reverse complement strand
CGCCTATCTCGTGGTGGGCGTCGTCGTGGTCGAGGTGGTCTTCACCTATCCCGGCATGGGCCAGTATCTCGTCGATCACGTCTCCAAACGCGATCTGCCTGTGGTGCAGGCCTGCGGCCTGATCTTCGCGGCGGTCTATATCGGCCTCAACATGATCGCCGATGTCGTCTCGATCCTGTCGAATCCGAAATTGAGGCACCCGAAATGATGAAGAACATGCCTCTCTCAGCCATTATCGGGCTGTTTTTCGTCTCGCTTTATTTCGCGATGGCGATCCTGGCGGACTGGATTGCGCCCTATGGCATGGCCGAGGTCGTCGGCGATGTCTGGGAGCCGTCGAGCGCGGAGCACCTGCTCGGGACCGACAATATCGGGCGTGACCTGCTCACGCGGATGATCTATGGCGGGCAGACCACGATCTACATCGCCACCGCGGCGACGATCCTGTCGTTCACCACGGGCTCCGTGCTGGGCTTCCTGGCGGCGGTTCTGGGCGGCTGGGCCGACCAGTTGCTGAGCCGGGCCGTCGACCTGCTCATGTCGATTCCATCGCTCATTCTCGCGCTCGTGATCCTGTCGGTCATGCCGGTGACAGTCCCGATCCTCATCGTGGTGATGGGGCTTCTGGACAGCACGCGCGTCTTCCGGCTGGCCCGGGCCGTCGCCGTGGACATCAACGTGATGGAATACGTCGAGGCGGCGGTGCTGCGCGGCGAAGGGCGCGGCTGGGTCATCTTCCGCGAGATCCTGCCCAATGCGCTCAGCCCGCTCGTGGCCGAAATGGGCCTGCGGTTCATCTTCGCGGTGCTCTTCATCTCGACGCTCTCGTTCCTCGGGCTCGGCGTGCAGCCACCCCTGGCCGACTGGGGCGGGATCGTGAAGGAGAACAAGGACGGGATCGTCTACGGAATCGGGGCGGCGCTCTACCCGGCGGTGGCCATCGCCACGCTGGCGATCAGCGTCAACCTCGTGGCCGACTGGATCCTCAACCGGACGACAAGCCTGAAAGGAGGCCGCGGATGAGCGATACATTTGTGAAAGTTCGCGATCTCAAGATCGGCGCGACAGTCTATCCGCCCGGCGAAAAGCCCCATGACATCGAGATCGTGCATGGCGTCTCCTTCGACCTCGAAAAGGGCAAGGTGCTCGGGCTTATCGGCGAGAGCGGCGCGGGCAAGTCCACCATCGGGCTGGCGACGATGGCCTACGGGCGCGGCGGTGTGAAGATCACCGGCGGGGAAGTCTGGGTCAACGGGCGCGACATAATGCAAAGCGGGCTCGGTGATCTGCGCCGGCTGCGCGGCGGGGAAGTGACATACGTGAGCCAGTCGGCGGCGGCGAGCTTCAACCCGGCCAAGAAGATCATGGAGCAGGTCACCGAAGCGGCGATCAAGCAGGGCAAGTTCTCGCGCCGGGAGGCCGCGAAGCGCGCCGTGGATCTGTTCAGGAAGCTCGGCCTTCCGGACCCCGAGCACATCGGCGATCGCTTTCCCCACCAGGTTTCCGGCGGGCAGCTCCAGCGCTGCATGACGGCGCTCGCGCTCTGCCCCGAGCCGGACCTCGTCGTCTTCGACGAGCCGACGACGGCGCTGGATGTGACCACGCAGATCGACGTGCTCATGGCGATCAAGGAAGCCATCGCGGCGACCGGCGTGGCCGCGCTCTACATCACCCATGACCTCGCCGTGGTGGCGCAGGTCAGCGATGACATCATGGTGCTCAAGATGGGCGACATGGTGGAATACGGCACGACCGACCAGATCATCAACAGCCCCCGGGAGGAATATACCCAGGCGCTCGTCTCCGTGCGCTCGATCGACCACGAGGAAAAGAAGCCCTCGCCGGAGCCCGTGCTCAAGGTCGAGAACATCACGGCGCGCTATCGCGGCACGAATTTCGACGTCCTGAAGAACGTGAATGTCGAGGTGCACCCGGGACAGACCCTTGCCGTGGTGGGCGAGAGCGGCTCGGGCAAATCGACCCTTGCGCGGGTGATCACGGGGCTCTTGCCGCAGCGCGAGGGGAACATCCACTTCGCCGGGCGCGACCTCGATCCGGTCATGAAGAAACGGCCCAGAGAGGACCTGCGAGAGTTGCAGATGATCTACCAGATGGCCGACACGGCGATGAACCCGCGCCAGACCGTGGGCACGATCATCGGGCGACCCTTGGAGTTCTATTTCGGGCTGAGGGGCAAGGCCAAGCAGGCCCGCATCCAGGAGCTGCTCGACGAGATCGAGCTTGGCGACGGCTTCCAGGACCGCTACCCGGCGGAGCTTTCGGGCGGGCAGAAACAGCGCGTGTGCATCGCCCGGGCCCTGGCCGCCAAGCCCAAGATGATCATCTGCGACGAGGTGACGAGCGCGCTCGATCCGCTCGTGGCGGACGGCATCCTCAAGCTGCTGCTCAACCTTCAGAAGATCGAGGACGTGGCCTTCCTCTTCATCACCCATGACCTGGCGACGGTGAAGGCCATCGCCGACAGTATCGCGGTGATGTACCAGGGCGAGGTCGTGCGCTACGGGCCGAAATCGGACGTGCTTGCGCCGCCCTTCGACGATTACACGGACCTCTTGCTGAGCTCGGTGCCGGAGATGAAGCTTGGCTGGCTCGAAGAGGTCATCGCGCATCGCAAGATGGAGAGCGCGGGAAACTGAGCGGTTTCGGATTTCGCTTCGCGAAATCCGACCCGCTGGGGGAGCTCTGCTCCCCCAGACCCGCTGTCTTGATGGGGGGGACCAATCCCCCCGCACCCGCTGTCTTGATGGGGGGGACCAGTCCCCCCAAACCCCCTGGCTTGATGGGGGGACCAGTCCCCCCAACCCCACTGGCTTGTTGGGGGGAACAGTCCCCCCAAACCCACTGTCTTGATGGGGGGACCAGTCCCCCCAAACCCCCCTGGGATATTTTCGGCAAGAAAAAAGGCAGGGGCGGGCGCGTCGGCGGGGCCGGGCTTTCTACGCGAGGTCAGGCTTGCGTCGCGGCGCGGGGGCAGTAGGGTGAGCGGCGAGAGGCCCTCACGGCAGGCATGACAGGGGACGAAGCCATGAAACGCAAACTACTGCTCATCATTCTCGACGGCGTGCCGCTGCGCAATTTCTCTCGGCTCTTCGGCAATCTCGAAGGCTGGGTCGATGAGGGGAGCGCGCAGAAATGGGCGATCCGTGCGGTGCTGCCCTCGATCTCGGCGAGCTGCTATGCCTCGATCCACACAGGCGTGAGCCCGCAGGAGCATGGCTGCACGGGCAATGGCAATGTCTTTCGGCTGAAAGAGCCGGATGTCTTCAGCGCGGTGCGCGCGGGCGGCGGCGTGACCGGGGCGGTGGCGCATTCCTTCTGGAGCCAGTTCTTCAACCGCCACCCCTTCGATTTCGTCCGGGACGTGGAATATGACGAGCCGGACTCCGAAACGATCAACCACGGGCGCTTTCATACCATGACGGGATATGGCGCGGCGAACCAGATGACGCCTTCGGACGTGGACCTTTTTGGTACGCTCACCAACCTGTGCCTGCGTTTCGGGCTGGACTACGGGATGCTGCACACCTGCACGCTCGACAGCATGGGGCACCGCTTTCAGCACGAGAGCCACGAGATGGACCATGCCTGTTTCGTCATGGACGAGATGCTGGCGCCGTTCATACCGCGCTGGCGGCAGATGGGCTATGAAGTGATCGTGACGGCCGACCACGGGCAGGACGACCGCGGCCATCATGGCGGACGCAGCGACTTTCAGCAGCTCTCGGCGCTTTACTACTTCGGGGAGGGCAAGGGGCCGGAGGCGGGCACCGAGATCAGCCAGCTTCAGCTCGCACCGACCATCCTGAGCCGCCTCGGTGCTGAGATCCCGGAGACGATGAAGGCTGTGCCTTTCCTCGACTGACGCGGTGCTGAAGGTGTTCGCGGGGTGGCCACGCGGACGGCGGCGCAGGCGGGAAAGCTGCGAAATGTGGCTCAACCATGGCGGGCGTTCCAGCTGGGATTGTTGCTCAGGTGCAACTAAATCTCAGCTAAATACAGGGAATGACGCGCAAATTTCGAGGTTCCCCGTAAATTCCCTCTATCCAGATTCAGAAACTGCCTGTATGGAATGTGGCGTAAAAGCGGCGCAATCAAAGACGCCGTGTTGTTGAGGCAAATGGTGGTGTTATGAAACAGATAGGTTTCGTCACCCGCGATAGCGCGGGCTCGGTCGAACGTGGAAACGTGTCGGCAGATCAAAGTGTAACGGCAATTCAGGCGACTGCCGGACAGGAATATTCCTTCAATCTTCGTCAAAGCGATATCACGGGATACACGCGCTCCGGCACGAACCTGGAGATCACGATGGCTGATGGCCGTGTCATCCTCCTGGAAGACTTTTTCGATACCGCGGGGAAACCCGTAGCGCAGCTTTACGTATCCTCGGACAGCTACATCAGCGAAGTGACGTTGGTCGAGGGGGCCGATGGCGAGCTTTATGGTCAATACGGCGTGGCCGATACCTGGGGCAAGTATGGCGCCGATGACGAGCTGATTTTCGTCGAGGGCACGGACCTGGCCCATGCGGTGAGCGACGACGAGGTCAGCATGCTCGGCACCGGGGTCATCGGCGGGCTCGGCGGGCTCGGCGGCGTGGCCGGTGTCATCGGCGGCGTCGGCGTTGTCGATGAATTGATCGACGGTGGCGGCGGCGGGACGAGCGCGCCGACTGTCGATGACGGCGTGATCGGGATCGGCGGTGATGAGGTCACCGACGAAGATCAGGTCATCGACGTGACGGGCACGGCGGAGCCGGACTCGGAGGTCGCCGTGACGATCGGAGAGGAGACCGTGACGGTCACCACCGATGAGGACGGCAATTGGGACGCCACGTTCGAGGGCGATGATTTCCCCGATGACGGCAGCTATGTCGCCGATGTGGTTGTCACCGAGCCGGACGGCACGGAGACCGAGCTGACCGGGCCGAGCGTGACGATCGACCTCACCGGGCCGGACATCTTGACCACGGATGGCGTGGAATCGACCGGGGACGTGGTCAACGAGGAGGATCATTCCGATGGCGTAGAGATTTCCGGCACGGGCGAGGCCGGCGCCGCGATCTCGGTGACTGTCGGTGATGCGACACATGAAACCACCGTGGGCGAAGATGGCACATGGGATGTGACCTTCACGACCGAAGAGGTCGCGGGTGGCGAATACGAGACCGAAGCGACGATCGTTTCCACTGACAGTTGGGGCAACTCGACGACCGTGACGGAGACCCTCGTCATCGACACCGTGACGGATGTGACCTTCGCCGGAGCGGATGCGGGCGAGGATGGGATCGTCAACGAGGAGGAACACGAGGCTGGCGTGACCCTGACAGGCACGGCGGAGCCCGGTGCGAGCGTCATGGTCGCGCTTGACGAGATCGAGCGTGAAGCCAGCGTCGACGCCGAGGGAAACTGGAGCGTGACCTTCCCTGCGGGCGAGGTCGAGACCGGGGATTATACCGGCAACGTGACGGTGACGGCGACC
>JAWLEL010000189.1:0-5506 GCA_041686165.1 Lentibacter sp. | reverse complement strand
GATCGAATCCGCACAGAAACGCACGCCGGACGCACCGGCTCACGCAATGGTAGAAGCCGGGCTCCTCGTCACTGACCAGTTGGCTGCGTGGGTAGGCCATGCTGGAAGCCTGACAAAGAGATCCGTCCAATGGAATCCGAAGATTGCCGCGCTGCAGTGTAGGAAATTTCCTACAAATCGTGGGTGTCCTGGATTCTCTATTCAATAGCGACTTGGAGTTGCTGGGTAATTATGATTTCCGCGGGAACTCACGCGACAGGAATCCAAACCTAAGTTTGAAGAGGTAATGGCGCCAAAACCAGGACATATATGGACGCCTCCGGTCCGGAAAAACCAGGACACCGTGAATTCTCAGGATAACCGCGACACTTGAAGACCAGAACCGATGAGAGCCAGTGCCGGTAGAATCTAAAGCTCTCACACAATGGATTCACGTGTCATGACAAACACTTACCGACAACTGACTCTCGATCAAAGATACCAGATACAAAGCGACAAAGCAGCAGGATTCAGTGCCGCCGAGACGGCAAGTCGGATCGGCTGTCACCGCAGTACGGTCTATCGGGAGCTCAGTTGATGCCCTGGCCCCTTTTACGGGGCGCGCAGAGCTCAGAAGGCCAGCGATCTCCGCCGAAAGTGCGCCTACAAGCAGACCAAATTCAGCAATCAGCTCTGGGCCACAGTCACGAGATCCTTTGAGCGACAGTTGAGCCCTGAGATGATTGCTTGCAGGATGCCGCTCGAGGGCATTTCTGACGGCGTCTCGACGGCCACGCTCTACCGTTGGCTACGATGGGACTACCAACAGAGCGGGACGGTGCATCGGCACCTCCAGCGAGCCTTCAAGCCCTACAAGCGCGCCTACGGGCTGAAGCGCTGGCGGAATCGCTATAAGGACGAAAACCAGGACATATATGGACGCCTCCGGTCTGTCAACCTGATGAGTGATACGGTTCGCGGACATATATTCGGCGTCTTTGTGGGGCCTGATTTGGGCCCCGCGCCATGATGAGATCCGTCCCCCGCCGCCTAGACATCCACTCGGTGTAGGGACCTCTGTCCTTACTCAGGCTCTTGCGAGGGCGGATGACCGTTGATTCATCAGGTCGAGCAAACTCGTTGGCGTGACTCCTGTTCGGGCCTCCAGCGGCTAGCCGCTAAAGGCCTTGTTCATGTCGAAGCGCTCGCCCTTGGCGATCACCACCCAGGCGATCCGGGCGAGCTTGTTGGCCAGGGCGACGACGGCCTTGTTCGTGCCGCGGCGAGCCTGGAGTTGTTTCACCCATCGGCCCAGGGGAAAACCAGGACACCCATGATTTTTAGGCTGAATCAGCGTCGCTGTGGTCTCCAGGAGATCAAAATCCGCTGAGGATGGGATCGAAGTGGCCGCGATTTGGCACGTCGGGCGTCCCGCTGGTGGTCTGAGGCCGAATTCACGCACGGGCTGGCGGCCGGCTCATCCCGGTCACTTTGAAGTCCAGGTCAGGAAAGCGCTACCAGGGGACTGGCTGTTCCCGTAGTTTTTTGAGCGCGAACTCTCCGGAAACGCCCTTCATCCACTGTTGGCCCAGGTCGGCAGCCTTCATCATCAGCGCCTCGGCCGAACCAATCGCCCGGTAGTAGCGGCTCTCGGTGCCTTGCACGCGTCGCATCCATTCCCGTGGGTGATTAGCGACGCTCCAGAGGCCCTCGGGTGGGGGTTCTTCGGCAGCGGAAAGCTTGCCGAGCTTCTCTGGATGCGCGTGCAGGCCCGTCCAGCGCACGAGTTCGATATAGCTGGATTCGGTCAGGTCGGAGAGAGCATCAGAGTCGAGCCCGGCGACTGGCCTGAGGGCCTCGTCTTGCGATTGTCGGCCAAGGGCCTTACCGATTGCAGACTGAGCCGACTCGAGGCGGTGCCGGACGGCGGTGTGTTCTGAATCGCGAAGCGTCTCGCACATGCCGGCCCGAACCGGATTGAGATCCACGTAAGCCATGCACGACAGAACGGCTTGCTCATCGAGCAGCGCCTGACACTTGAACCGACCTTCCCAGAATCGTCCCGTACAGCCGTCCTCTCGATTGGCCATCCGGGCGATCGGCTCGTTGAGCGCACGCATAAACCAGCTGATCGAGCCGAGGCGCTGGCGGATGACTTCCAGGCGCTCGGTGTTCCCGAGGAGGGCGAGGGTGGCCCGCTCCACGCAGGCGGGGTCGTCGCGGTCGCTGATGGACCCCGGGAATACTGCCAGCCAACGCTCTGCGACCTCCCAATCAGACCACTGCCAGGGCGTCTGCGGGTCACTACGGAGTACAACGTGCGTGTGGTTCGACATGACGGCATAGGCATAGACGGAGACCGCGAAGCTGTCGGCCAGCCTGAAAATCCGATCTTCGATCCATTGACGCCGATGTTCGTAGTCCTTGCCGGTGGCGCTGTCGAAGCCGCAGAGGAAGGCGCGCCGGACGCATCGGCTAACGCAATGGAAGAATCCCGGCTCCTCGTTACTGACCAGTTGGCTGCGGGGGTAGGCCATGCCCCCATTCTTGCTCGGTCGGGTGTGTCGTGAAATCAGGGAAAAGCTCGACAGGCTGTAGGAAATATCGCACGAATCATGGGTGTCTCAGTTTGCCGCTGAAAAAATCTGCGCGGGCGCGACGGCGCCTTTGCGGGAGGCTCCGGTTTGGCTTCGGGGAGCGTGGTTTGGTCATTCCAAATGAGCGAGCCGAAACGAAGCGGAGACCCCGCAAAGGCCCGCCCCTTCGGGTTTCGCCGGAAAAGCCGCATCTCGCGCGTTGCGCCCCTCGGCCGTAGCGACGGCTACTGTCGCTCGGGTCGCACCACACGATCTGCGGCTTTTCCGACTGAAACGCGCTCCGCGCAGAGTTTTTCAGAGGCTCCCAAGCTGTCCGTGCGTCGCCGCCGGGCGATGCGTTCAGCCGTCGATTTCGGACAGCAGGTCGGGGTTGACCACCAGGTTGCGCACGCCGTGCGCACCGGTCTCTTCGAAGATGTTGTCCTCGCACCACGCGCCGACGGTCTCGATGTCGGCCTTCGCCACTTCGGGACGCACGCTCCAGGTCACCTGGAAGGGCGAACCCTTTTCGTTGTAGCCCGGTCCGGTGGTCGAACCGGCGTAGATCACCGGCTCGCCGGTGTCGTCGGGAATGTTCAGCGCCTGATGATAGCCGTCGACCGTGCCGACTTGCGTCAGCTCGCCGAAGTCGCGCGCGCCGTCGTCGTTGACGAGCACGTAGACCTGCGTTTCCACGCGCAGCTGCGGGTTGCCGATCGAATCGCTCAGGCAGGCGCCCAGCGTCGGGCCGGGCTCGACCTTGGCGGTGGTGTGGACATAGTGCAGCTCGATCGTGTCGCCGGGCACGAGCTCGATCTTGTCGCTGGCGCAGATGGCGCCTTCGACCGGCGCCAGCTCGGCTTCGCTGAGCTCGCCCGAGTAGCGATAGCCCGTGCCATAGCCTTCACCGTCGCCGTTGCCGGCATAGGTGGTGAATTCCCCGCCCTTGTGCTCGGCGTGCTTGTGGAAATGGATGTTGCACAGATTCATCTGCGCATGCGACGGGGCGTGGGAGAAGATGCGCGCGTTGTCGCCCTCGGCCGAATCGATATCGCGCGGCGATTGCGGTCCGAAGCCCATGCCTTCGGTGTTGTCGGCCAGCACCTGGCGCTGCGTCTCGATTACCGGGTCGTCCACGGACCCGCGCATCCCGTGCTCATCGGCGATGGCGTTGAGCGAGAGCGCGATGGCGCTGGCGAGCACGCTGATTCCGGCTTTGTTCATCGGTTGAAGACTCCTGTTCAAGAATTCACTATCGGGTTAAATGCAGGCCGGCGGCTTCAGTGCACCGCGGTCCAATAACGAACAATCGTGCTTAGTTATATCAATATCGTGTGAACGGCGGATGCACGGGCGCGCCGCTCGCGGCCGCTCAGGCCGCCACCCCGAACAGCCGGCCGACGCCCGCCGTCGCGGCCATTGCGAACGGAGAACAGGACACACGGGCGAAAATCAGCAGCGAAAACCAGGACACAGGGAATTCTTGTATCCAGGATTTCCCGCGAAGCCGACGGATCCGGGCGAGCCTTGGCGTCCAAATAACATTTTGTTGATTTCATTAGAGGCTGGTTCGATGGTCACTGATTCAGCGCCGACCTTTGCCTCGACGGTCTTTACGTTTGACGAGTGAGGTTCACATCCGCCTAGCACCATGCTAGGTTGCTCGTCGTTGACTCAAGAGAAAACCAGGACACCCACGATTTTCCAGGCTGAATCAGCGTCGCTGCAACCAAAAACCAGAGCAAAAACCAGGACACCCACGACTTTCCGGTCTGAATCAGCCTCTCCGTTAAGAACCAGGACACCCACGATTTTCCAGGCCAAGAAACCAAAAACCAGGACACCCACGATTCTGCCGGCGGAATCCGCCTCGGGGTGGTGCCCGGAGATCAAAATTCGCTGGGGATGGGATCGAAGTGGCCGCGATTTGGCGTGTCGAGCGGCCCGCCGGAGGTTTGAGGCCGGTTTCGCGCACGCGGAAAACCAGGACACCCACGATTTTCCCGGCTGAATCAGCCTCGGTGTGGTCTCCCGGAGATCAAAATCTGCTAAGGATGGAGTCGAAGTGGCCCTAATTGGGCGTGTCGATCGGCCTGCCGGAGGTTTGGGGCCTATTTCATGCACGGGGTGTCGTCCGGTCCATGCCGTTCAACCGGAAGTCCAGATCAGCGCCGGGTTACCAAGGTATTGGTTGTTCCCGTAGCTTCTTGAGTGCGAACTCGCCGGAAACGCCCTTCATCCAGCGTTGGCCTAGATCAGCCGCCTTCAGCATCAGCGCTTCGGCGGACCCAATCGCCCGGTAGTAGCGGCTCTCGGTGCCTTGCACGCGTCGCATCCATTCCCGTGGATGATTGGCGACGCTCCAGAGACCCTCGGGCGGGGGTTCTTCGGCAGCGGAAAGCTTGCCGCGCTTCTCTGGATGCGCGTGCAGGCCCGTCCAGCGCACGAGTTCGATATAGCTGGATTCGGTCAGGTCGGAGAGAGCATCAGAGTCGAGCCCGGCGACTGGCCTGAGGGCCTCGTCTTGCGATTGTCGGCCAAGGGCCTTACCGATTGCAGACTGAGCCGACTCGAGGCGGTGCCGGACGGCGGTGTGTTCTGAATCGCGAAGCGTCTCGCACATGCCGGCCCGAACCGGATTGAGATCCACGTAAGCCATGCACGACAGAACGGCTTGCTCATCGAGCAGCGCCTGACACTTGAACCGACCTTCCCAGAATCGTCCCGTACAGCCGTCCTCTCGATTGGCCATCCGGGCGATCGGCTCGTTTAGCGCACGCATAAACCAGCTGATCGAGCCGAGGCGCTGGCGGATGACGTCCAGGCGGTCTGAGTTCCCGAGGAGGGCGAGCGTGGCTCGCTCCACGCAGGCCGGATCGTCGCGATTGCTGATGGACCCTGGGAAGATCGCCAGCCAACGCTCTGCGACCTCCCAATCAGACCACTGCCAG
>JAWLEL010000188.1:0-5533 GCA_041686165.1 Lentibacter sp. | reverse complement strand
GCTGCCCGGCAAGATGCTCATCGTAGGTGGCGGATACATCGCCTGCGAGTTCGCGTGTATCCTCAACGGGCTTGGTGTGGAGGTGACGCAGTATTACCGCGGTGAGCAGATCCTGCGCGGGTTTGACGGCGAGGCGCGGGGGCTGGTCAGCGAGGAGATGATCCAGAATGGCGTCGATCTGCATCTGGGCACCAATGTGCTGGAGATGACAGAGGCCGAAGGTGGTATCTCCGTGAAAGCTTCCAACGGGAAGACCGATGTCTTCGACGAGGTCATGTTTGCCACCGGGCGAGCGCCGAACACGGTCGATATGGGGCTTGAAGAGCTCGGTGTCGTGCTTGGGCGCAAGGGCGAAGTAATCGTCGATGAATACAGCCAGACGAAGGTGCCGAGTGTTTATGCAATCGGCGATGTGACTGACCGGGCGAACCTCACGCCGGTGGCGATCCGCGAGGGGATGGCTTTCGTCGAGACGGTCTTCAACGGCAAGCCGACGCCCGTGGATCACGATCTGATCCCGACGGCGATCTTCACGCAGCCGGAGATGGGCACGGTGGGGCTCAGCGAGGAAGCGGCGCGTGAGCAGGAGCCCGTCGAGATCTATTGCACATCGTTCAAGCCGATGCAGCAGAGCTTCGCGGGTCGTGCGGACCGGGTGCTCATGAAGCTTGTGGTCAGTCAGCAGTCGCGCAAGGTGCTCGGCTGTCATATTGTCGCGCCCGGGGCGGGAGAAATGATCCAGCTCGCAGGTATCGCCGTCAAGATGGGAGCGACAAAGGAAGACTTCGACCGCACCGTTGCGGTCCACCCGACGATGAGCGAGGAGATCGTGACGATGCGCGAGCCTGTTCGCAAGGCTTGAATTCTGCGAGAATGCACACACCTTAGGCATAGCCTAGTTACTGGGAATACAAACAGAGAGGACGACTGCAAATGGCAGGCAATTCTGGCGGCCCCTGGGGCGGCGGCGGACATGACGGCGGAGAGGGGCGGGATGACCGCAACGACCGCCCGGACGATCAACGCGGCCAGCGGCCCAACGGAGGGCGCGGCGGCAATGATCCGCAGATCCCCGAGATCGACGAGCTTGTGAAAAAAGGCCAGGAGCAGCTTCGCGTGCTCATGGGCGGGCGCGGCGGTGGCCGCGGCGATGGCGGCGGAGGCGGCGCAGGGGGCGATGGCCCGGGCCTGAGCCGTGGCACCATTGGGCTCGGCCTGCTGGTCGTGTTCGGACTTTGGCTCTTCCAGAGTTTCTACACGGTCAAACCGGAAGAACAATCGGTCGAACTGTTCCTGGGGGAATTCTACCAGGTCGGCAATCCCGGTCTCAATTTCGCACCTTGGCCCATCATCACTGCTCAGACTGTCAACGTCACTTCGGAACGAACCGAAGACATCGGGCAGCGTCAGGGCCGCGGCAATGAAGGGCTTATGCTCACGACAGACGCAAATATCGTGGACATCAACTTCCAGGTGGTCTGGAATATTGCCGATCCATCGCGTTTGTTGTTCAACATTCGCGATCCTCAGCTGACCGTGCAGGCCGTTTCTGAATCGATCATGCGTGAGATCATCGCGAGGTCGACCCTCGCCCCGATCCTCAACCGTGACCGTGGGATCATCGCTGATACAGCGATGCAAAATATCCAGGAGACGCTCGATGACTACGAAAGCGGTATTCGTATCGTCCGGGTCAACCTCGACAAGGCTGACCCACCCGAAGAAGTGATCGACTCCTTCCGGGAAGTTCAGGCTGCTGAACAGGAACGTGACAGGCTTCAACGCCAGGCCGATGCCTATGCCAACCGCGTGCTTGCCGAAGCCCGGGGTGAGGCAGCACAGACCCTCGAACAGTCGGAAGGCTACCGAGCCCGCGTTGTCAACGAAGCCAGGGGTGATGCGAGCCGCTTCACCTCTGTTCTGACAGAATACAGCAAGGCGCCCGAAGTGACCCGCAAACGCCTCTACCTGGAAACGATGCAACGGGTCATGGGCGAGATCGACAAGACAATCCTCGACAATTCCGTCGTAGGCGCTGAAGGCAGTGGCGGCATTGTCCCCTACCTGCCGCTCAATGAGCTGCGTCGAAACTCCACGACAGGACAAGGGAATTAAGACCATGGGTAAATTCAAGTATTTCATCCCGCTGCTGGTGATCCTCGGCTTTTTGGGCCTGTCTTCGATCTTCGTCGTCGATGAGCGTGAAAAGGCACTGGTTCTGCAATTTGGCCAGATCAAGGCAGTCAAGGAAGAGCCGGGGCTCGCTTTCAAGATCCCCTTGATTCAGGAGGTCGTGCGCTATGACGACCGTATCCTGTCTCTCGATACGGACACGATCGAAGTCACCCCCTCGGATGACCGGCGGCTGATTGTTGATGCGTTTGCCCGTTACCGCATCCGCGACGTGGTGCAGTTCCGGCAGGCCGTCGGTGTCGGCGGTTTGCCCGTGGCCGAGGATCGGCTTGGCTCGGTCCTGAACGCGCAGATCCGCGAAGTGCTGGGCGCCGACCAGGTGACATCGGATTCGATCCTGTCACCGGAGCGCGGTGACTTGGCGAGGCGGATCCGGGCGCAGTCGCGCACGAGCGCCGAGGGCCTCGGACTCGAGATCGTTGACGTGCGGCTCAAGCAGACAAACCTGCCCGAGCAGAACCTGGAAGCGACCTTCGCGAGAATGCGCGCTGAACGTGATCGTGAGGCCGCCGACGAGGTCGCCCGCGGTAACGAGGCCGCTCAGCGGGTCCGCGCCCTGGCTGACCGGACGGTCACCGAGACGCTGTCGGACGCGGAGCGCGAGGCGCAGGTGATCCGGGGTGAGGCCGATGCGGAGCGCAACGCGATCTATGCTGGCGCCTATGGGACGGATCCCGAGTTCTTTGCTTTCTACCGCTCGTTGGAAGCCTATGAAGAATCGCTCCAGGGGGGTAATTCCTCGATGGTCATGACGCCTGACAGCGAATTCTTCGACTACTTGCGCTCGAGCACGACCGGGCAATGATCGAAACCGCCATTCTGGCCCTTGGGCTGGTTCTGCTGATCGAGGGGCTGGTCTATGTACTGGCCCCTTCGCTTGTGGAAGAGCTTCTGCGCATGATGCGGGAGATGCCCATCGAGGCGCGCCGGATGATCGGCGCGCTGATGGTCGTGTCGGGCCTGCTTCTGGTCTGGGGAGCAAAGGCGCTCGGCGCATAGGCTGTTCGCAAATCGTTCACGCACAGCTCACGTCACTATGATGACGCGCGCCAAGGGTTGGCGTTGCGGTGGCGAGCGCCTAGGTTAAATAGAAGTAGCATGAAAGCGGGCGCTTTTGGCGAGCAGCCAGCCACGCGCCGGCACAGAGCAGATGAAGGAGTAGTCGGTGTGACAACACAAGTTCAGACGGTAACACAGGATAGGCCGGGCGCGTCAGCGATGCTACGGCTTTTATGGCTCACGGCGCTGAGTGTCGCCTTCGTCGCGGTTCAGTCCGTCATGGCGCAGGCGCGGCCCGAGAGCTTTGCTGATCTTGCTGACAAGGTCAGCCCCACCGTGGTCAATATCACCACGTCGACGATGGTTGCGCGCGGGACAGGGCCGAGCCCGATGGTTCCCGAGGGCAGCCCTTTCGAAGACTTTTTCCGCGAGTTCCAGGATCGTAACGGTCAAGGTAACCGTCCACGCCGCTCTTCGGCTCTGGGATCGGGATTCGTGATCTCGGAGGACGGGTTCATCGTCACGAACAACCACGTGATCGACGGGGCCGATGAGATTGTCATCGAGTTCATTACTGGCGAGGAGCTGGAAGCAGAGCTGATCGGAACCGATCCGAATACCGATATCGCGCTCTTGAAAGTCGAGAGCGACGAGCCTCTGGCCTTCGTTCCATTCGGCGACAGCGACACTGCGCGAGTCGGTGATTGGGTCCTTGCCGTAGGCAACCCGCTGGGCCAGGGATTCTCCGTGAGCGCGGGGATCGTGTCACAGCGCAATCGCGCTCTGCAAGGCGCCTATGACGACTATATCCAGACTGACGCGGCGATCAACCGAGGCAACTCGGGCGGTCCGCTCTTCAATATGGATGGCGAAGTCGTTGGCGTGAACACGGCGATTCTCAGCCCGACGGGCGGTTCCATCGGGATTGGTTTCTCGATGGCGTCCAATGTTGTCACGCAAGTGATCGACCAGCTCAAGGAATTCGGCGAGACGCGCCGCGGCTGGCTTGGCGTGCGCATTCAGAACGTGACCGAGGACGTCGCCGAGGCGATCGGCCTTGAAGAGCCGGTGGGCGCTCTCGTGACCGATGTGCCCGATGGCCCTGCGAAAGATGCGGGCATTCTGGCAGGCGATGTGATCAACAGCTTCGACGGCTCAGAAGTGGCCGATACGCGCGAACTTGTCCGCCAGGTCGGCAACGCCGAAGTGGGCAAGACGGTGCGGGTTGTCGTTTTCCGCGATGGCAAGACGAAAACCCTCAAGGTCACGCTCGGCCGACGCGAGGAAGCTGACGGCGAGGCACAGCCTGAAACAGGGGAAGATGCGCCGGAAGGAGGCATGTCCGACGTCGATATGCTCGGGCTGACGCTTTCACCGCTGACAGAGGAGCTTCGCGAACAGCTCGAGCTGGGTGCAGATGTGACGGGCCTTGTCGTGGCTGATGTCGATCAGGCATCGGAAGCCTACGAGAAGGGGATGCGCGCCGGTGACGTGATCACCGAGGCAGGCCAGCAGAAAGTCCAGACCGGGGTGGAGCTGCAAACGCAGATCGATGCGGCCAAAGAGGCCGGGCGCAAGTCCATTCTGCTTCTGGTCCGCCGCGCTGGCGATCCGCGCTTCGTCGCGCTTTCGCTGGAATAGGCTGACACCGACACTTGAAAAAAGGAAGGCCGCCCTCGACAGGGCGGCCTTTCTTGTCGGCGGGTTCTCTGCTGATCTCCGTCAGCGTGCGCGGCGGTTGATGGCAACGGAGCCCATGACCATGTCGGTGAGACCCTGGCCGCGCTCGTGAGACGCCATGAAGATTACCGAGATGAACTGGGCGATTGGAAAGGTCCAGGAGAGCGTGTAGCCAAGCGTATGTGCAAAGGCCTCCGAAGCGCCAAACCTGCGGCCCCGCCTGTCGAGAAATTCGATGGCCACGAGGCGCATGCCCAGCGTTGCCGAACCGTTGGCAATCATTACGACGCGATAGGCGAAGCTGATGCCGAGGAAGAGGACCGGCAGAAAGAAGATGCCCGTAAATGCCGTGAAGGGCAGGGCCAGCAGCACGAGCACCACGATGATCACCGTGTCGATAATCCAGGCAACCAGCCGCTTGACAGGCACGTCAGCATAGAATTCTGGCTGGTAGAAGGGATCGGGCTGGGCCCAGGTTTCGGCCGTCATCTCGAATGTCCATTGATTGGAATAGCTGTGACCTCACAAATAGGAGGTCACAGGTGCCTTTTGAAGGGGATGCGACTCAGGCGGGTTTCTCGGCCTGTGTCTCTTCATCCGCGCCGGACGCTGTCTTGGCGCGTTCGTCCATGAACTGGTCGAACTCGGCCTTGTCCTTGGC
>JAWLEL010000187.1:0-5559 GCA_041686165.1 Lentibacter sp. | reverse complement strand
TTTCGCCTCGCCCGCCTTTGTCCAGCGTTCGATCATCTCCAGCGCCTCGTCGAGGCTGTCTGTCTTCTCGTCCACGTAGCCCGTGCGCAGGCGGAAATCGATGCTGTCGGGGTTGCACTCGACGGCGAGGCAGCAGGCCCCCGCAAAGACGGCGGCCAGGGGCTGCGCGCCGCCCATGCCACCGAGCCCGCCGGTGAGAATCCACTTGCCCGAAAGGTCGCCGCCGTAATGCTGTCGGCCCGCTTCGGCGAAGGTCTCGTAGGTGCCCTGCACGATGCCCTGCGTACCGATATAGATCCAGGACCCGGCGGTCATCTGGCCATACATCATGAGGCCTTTCTTATCGAGTTCGTTGAAATGGTCCCAGTTGGCCCAATGCGGCACGATGTTGGAATTGGCGATCAGCACGCGGGGCGCGTCGGGATGTGTCTTGACGATGGCGACGGGCTTGCCGGACTGCACCAGCAGAGTCTCGTCGTCCTCCAAGTCCTTCAGCCCCGCGACGATGCGGTCGAAATCCTCCCATGTGCGGGCGGCGCGGCCGATGCCGCCATAGACGACAAGTTCATGGGGGTTCTCGGCCACGTCCGGGTGCAGGTTGTTCATCAGCATCCGCATCGCGGCCTCGGTCAGCCAGCTCTTGGCGGTGATCTCGGTGCCTGTTGCAGGGTAGATGTCGCGCTGGTTGTGGCGGGGGTTCGTCATTCGGGCCTCCAATGGGTCAGGGTTTCGAGGATCTTGGCCAAGTGCTCGCGCAGCTTGTCGGCCTTCTCCGGCTCATAGCTCCAGGGCGGGCGCTCTCGCATGTAGGTCGATTGCGCCAGTTCCATCTGGATGGCGTGCTGCCCCTCGGCAGGGCGGCCATGGTGGCGCGTGGTCCAGCCGCCCTTGAAGCGCCCGTTGACCACCGCGCTGTAGCCTTCGGCGTCTTGGCAGATGGCGGCCACGGCGCTTTCGATGCTCGCGGCGCAGGTCGTGCCCGAGGCGGTGCCGATGTTGAAGTCGGGCAGGGTGCCTTCGAAGAGAAAGGGGATATGCGAGCGGATCGAGTGACAATCATAGAGGATCGCGAAGCCATGCAGGGCCTTCACGCGGGAAAGCTCGGCCTTGAGCGCGGCGTGATAGGGCGCGTGCCAGGCCGCCCGCCGCGCTTCGATCTCGGCGGCCTCCGGCGCTTCGCCCTCGCGCCAGATCGGATTGCCGTCAAAATCGGTCACCGGGCAGAGCGTCGTCGTGTTCTGGCCGGGGTAGAGGCTGACGCCGGCGGGATCGCGGTTGACGTCGATGACGTAGCGGTGAAGCGTGGTGCGCACCGTGGTCAGGCCCTCGGCGAGCCCGTCATAAAGCGCGTGGATATGCCAGTCGGTGTCGGCCAGCGCGCGGCCCGTCCCGTTGAGCCGCGCGTGCAGATCGTCCGGCACCTCGGTGCCGGTATGCGGCAGGCCGAGCACCAGCGGGCTGTCGCCCCGGCTGATCTCCAGAAAGCTCACAGCCCGACCGCGACACCGGCCGCCTCTGCCAGCGCATCACTGCGCACAAGGCTTGCCGCGGCTTCGAGATCGGGGGCCATGTAGCGGTCTTGCCCGAGGGCGGGGACGCGCTCGCGGATCGCCGCCATGACAGATTGCAGGGCGGGTGATGTCGCAAGCGGGGCGCGCGCCTCGATGCCTTGCGCCGCGCAGAGCGCCTCGACGCCGAGGATCACCGAGAGGTTCGCGTTCATCCGCATGAGCCGCCGCGCGCCATGGGCGGCCATGCTGACGTGGTCTTCCTGGTTGGCCGAGGTGGGGGTGCTGTCTGTCGAGCAGGGGTTGGCCAGGTGCTTGTTTTCGCTCATCAGCGCCGCTGTCGTCACCTCGGCGATCATGAAGCCCGAGTTCAGCCCCGGCGCGGGCGTGAGGAAGGGGGGCAGGTCATGGCTCAGCGTCGGATCGACCATCAGTGCAACGCGCCGCTGCGCGATCGCGCCGATCTCGGAGAGCGCAAGGGCGATCTGGTCGGCGGCGAAGGCCACCGGCTCGGCATGGAAGTTGCCGCCCGAGATGATGCCGGCCTCTGTGACCAGCGGGTTGTCCGTCACGGCATTTGCCTCGATCTCGAGGGTGCGCGCCGCGAAGCGCAGCAGGTCGAGCGCCGCCCCGGCCACCTGCGGCTGGCAGCGGATGCAGTAGGGGTCCTGCACGCGGGTGTCGTCCTCGCGGTGGCTCTCGCGGATCTCGCTGCCCTGCATGAGTCCTGACATGGCCGTGGCCACGTCGATCTGGCCGGGCTGGCCGCGCAGGGCGTGAATCTCCGGCTGCAAGGGCTGGGTCGAGCCCATGATCGCATCCGTCGAGAGCGAGGCGGTGACGGTCGCGCCACGCAGCATGCGGCCCGCATCGAAGAGCGCGGCGAGCGCGCAGGCCGTCGAGAACTGCGTGCCGTTGATGAGCGCGAGCCCCTCTTTCGGGCCGAGCACGACGGGGCTGAGCCCCGCCTTGGCCAGCGCCTCGGAGCCTGCCATGCGCGCGTCTTCGAAGAGCGCCTCGCCTTCGCCGATCATCACGGCGGCGAGATGGGCCAGCGGCGCGAGATCGCCCGAGGCACCGACCGAGCCCTGAGCGGGGATGACGGGGGTCACCCCTGCTGCGAGCATCTCCTCGAGGATGGCGCAGATGTCCCAGCGCACGCCGGAGGCTCCGCGACCCAGCGAGAGCAGCTTCAGCGCCATCATCAGCCGGGTCGTGGCCTCGTCCAGCGCCTCGCCCACGCCGCAGCAATGACTCAGGATGAGGTTGCGTTGCAGCTCTTCGGTGTCCTCGGGAGAGACGCGCACCGAGGCCAGCTTGCCGAAGCCGGTGTTGACGCCGTAGACGGGCACATCGCCCTGCGCGGCGGCGCGGACGGTTTCTGCTGCCGCATCGACCGCGCTGCGCGCCTTCGGCTCGAGACGTGCGGCAAGCCCCTCGCGCCAGAGGGCCTCCAGTGTCGCGAGATCGGTCACGCCCGGTGTCAGGGTTACAGCCATGTCTTGCCTCCAAATATGCGTTCGTGGAGCGGGTTGACCCCGATCCGGTAGCTCAGCTCCGCCGGTTCGCCCACATCCCAGAGCGCCAGATCGGCGCGTTTGCCCGGCGCGATCACGCCGCGATCTGCCAGCCCGAGCGCGCGGGCGGCGTTGCGTGTCGTGCCCGCAAGGGCCTCCGCCGGGGTCAGCCCGAAGAGCGTGCAGGCCATGTTCATCGCCAGTAGCACCGAGCCCATCGGCGAGGAGCCGGGGTTCCAGTCGGTGCCCACGGCCATGGGCACGCCGGCCTCGCGGAAGAGGGCGACGGGGGGCTTTTGCGTCTCGTGCAGCGTGTAGAAGGCCCCGGGCAGGAGCACGGCGGTGCTGCCCGCGTGTGCCATGGCGGCGACATCCTCGGGGCCGGAGTATTCCACATGGTCAACCGAGAGGGCGCCATGCCCGGCCGCCAGGACCGTTCCGCCGAGATTGGACAATTGATCGGAATGCAGCTTGACCGGCAGGCCGAGCGCGGCGGCCTTGTCGAAGACCCGGCCGATCTGTTCGGGGGTGAAGGCGATGCCCTCGCAGAACCCGTCGACCGCATCGACCAGCCCCTCGGCATGGGCGGCCTCGAGCGCGGGGATGCAGACGTCGTCGATATAGCTGTCCGCCTCCATCCCCTTGGGCACGGCATGGGCCCCGAGAAAGCTGGTGCGGATCTCGACGGGCCGCTCCTGAGCGATGCGGCGCGCGGCGCGGAGCATCTTGAGCTCGGTCTCGCGGTCGAGCCCATAGCCCGATTTCACCTCGATGACGGTGATGCCTTCGGCGATCAGCGCGTCGGCGCGGGTGAGGGCCTGGGCCAGCAGCGCCTCCTCGGAAGTCTCCCGCGTGGCGCTGACGGTGGAGACGATCCCGCCTCCGGCGCGGGCCACTTCTTCGTAGCTGGCCCCCTCGAGGCGCATCTCGAACTCGCGCGCGCGGTTGCCGCCATGCACGATATGGGTGTGACAGTCTATCAGGCCGGGCGTGGCGAGACGGCCCCCGCAAGAGCGCCGCGTTGCGTCGCGCAGCTCGGCTGGCAGCGCCGTCTCGGGGCCGACCCAGTGGACGAGCCCGCCCTGCAAAGCGATGCAGGCCTCGGGGATGAGCCCATAGCTCTGCGCGCCGCCCTGCATCGTCGCGACGTTCAGATCCGTGAGAAGTTCCATTTCGGACATCGATTCCGCCCTTGCGTTAAGACACTCTTATTCATAATATGTAGCTACTTAATTTGTCAACGCGGAATGACCACGATGAAAGTGCAAGCAAAGCAAGGGTTTATCGAAGGTGCCTGGGTGCGTGATGTGAGTGTCGATGTCGATGACACGGGGCGAATCCGGGGCATCGAGCGGGGCGCACGGATCGGCTCGGGGGCGCTCGACATGCTTCTTCCAGCGCCGCTCAACCTGCACTCCCACGCCTTCCAGCGCGCCATGGCCGGGCTGACGGAGACGCGCGGCCCCGACCCGCGTGACAGCTTCTGGACATGGCGGAGGCTCATGTATCGCTTTCTCGAGCGGCTCACGCCCGAGCATGTCGAGGCGATTGCCGCGCAGGTTTTCATGGAAATGCTGGAGGCGGGCTACGGCGCTGTCGCGGAGTTCCACTACCTGCATCACGGGCCGGATGGCACACCTTACGGCGACATCGCCGAGATGGCCGGGCGCGTCCTCGCGGCGGGGCAGGAGACCGGCCTCGGCATGACGCTGCTGCCCGTGCTCTACACCCATGGCGGCTGTGATCGGCGGGCGCTCACGGGCGGCCAGCGGCGGTTCGGAAATGATCCCGACAGGTTCAGCGGGCTTTTCGAGGCCTCGGAAAAGCTGGTCGCTCAGGGGCGCGCGGATGACGGCATCGGCGTTGCGCCGCATTCCCTGCGGGCGGTCGATCCCGATGGGCTTTCGCAGGCGGTTGCGCTGGCGGGCGCGCGCCCGATCCACATGCACCTTGCCGAGCAGGTTGCCGAGGTCGAGGAAGTGGAGGCGCATCTGGGCGCGCGGCCGGCCGCGTGGTTGCTGGACAATCATGCCGTCGATGCACGCTGGTGCCTCATTCATTGCACCCAGATGACCGGCGCGGAGACGCGCGCGCTGGCCCGTTCCGGCGCGGTGGCCGGGCTCTGCCCGATCACCGAATCGAGCCTTGGTGACGGGATTTTCAACGGCACGGAATACTTTGCCGCGTCGGGGCGTTTCGGGGTCGGCTCGGACAGCAACATCCACATCAGCCTCTTCCAGGAGCTGGCGACGCTGGAATATTCGCAACGCCTGCGCGACCGCTCCCGCGCCGCGCTGGCCACGGCGGACCGCTCCACGGGGCGCGTTCTCTTCGAAGGCGCGGCGCGCGGCGGGGCGCAGGCAGGCGGGCGCGGCACCGGCGAGATCGCCGTCGGGCAATGGGCCGACATGGTCGGCGTCGCCACGGACAACGCCTGGATCTGCAACCGCAGCGGCGATACCGCGCTCGACAGCATGATCTTCGGCGGGCGCGGGCAGGACTGTATCACCGATGTCTGGAGCGCCGGGCGGCAT
>JAWLEL010000186.1:0-5580 GCA_041686165.1 Lentibacter sp. | reverse complement strand
CAGCGCTTGGGCAGATCCTCGTGGTAATCGGCGGGCACGTAATCGATCACCAACTGTCCTTTCAGCCTTGCCCGCGCCTCGGCCACCAGCCGTGAGGCCACGCGCGCCTGCTCGGCCGGGCTGTACTCCACCATCGGCGGACATAAGTCCCGCGACGAACCGATTCGATGCGCGTGACCAAGGCTCCGCGCGTTTCACGACCTTGAAAAGTATGCGCATCCATTCGGCATACTTGAAATCAAAAGACCATAAATTGGGCAATCCTGCGGAGTCCCGGGCCGTTGATCCGGGCAAGTCTGTCAAAGTATTGCGCTTGGGCTGACTTGTCCGATCATTAATGCGGCAGATCCGCGCTGCATCATCGAACGAACCCCAGGGGAGCGGCGTCACACTATGGAGATCAACCGGCCGGAGCTCCTTGAAGAAGTGACGCAGGCGTTCGACGCTTACGAGGCCGCGTTGACCGGCAACGATGTCGACACGCGCGACGCGCTGTTCTGGAGTGGCCCGCATGTCATCCGCTACGGCGTGACGGAAAACCTGCACGGAGAGGACGAGATCCTTGCCTTCCGCAAGGCGCGCCCGTCCAACTGCCTGGAGCGGACGCGGCACCACACGGTGATCACCACCTTCGGGCGCGATTTCGCCGAGGCGAATACTCAGTTTACCCGCGCCGGCACCGACCGGATCGGACGCCAGAGCCATGCCTGGGCGCGCCTGCCCGAAGGTTGGCGGATCGTCGCCGCGCATGTCTCGCTCATGGAGAAATGACTGCGCCTTTGGTTCCCCCGTACCGTTGACTTGGCCTCTATTTCCGAGACCCGACAGAAAGGACTGCTCATGACGACCTTTTCCTTCAAATGCATGAGCCGGCGCATATTCGCCGGGACCGCGCTTTCGGTGATGACGGCGCTTGCCACGCCACTGGCAGCGCAGGAGACCGTGAAGATCGGGCTGATCGCCTCGCTTTCGGGCCCGTCCTCGAAATCCGGCGAGGCGATCACTCGCGGCATGATGCTGGCTATCGAGGAGATCAACGAGGATGGCGGTCTTCTGGGGATGCCGGTCGAACTGATCCGCCGCGATGACGAGGCCAATCCGGGCAAGGGTCTGAGCGCCGCGCGCGAACTGGTGCAGCGCGAAGGTGTCGCGGTGCTCTTTGGCGGGCTGCAGACGCCGGTGTCGCTGGCGCTGGTGCCCTACATGAACCAAAGCCGGAAGCCTTTCATGGGCCCTTGGGCCGCAGGGACGCCGATCACCAAGAATGGCGCGGAAGAGAACTATATCTTCCGCGTATCGGCCGTAGATGAAATGGTCGATATCGCCCTCGTGGAGCGCGCGATGACCGTGCACGGTGCGAAGAACCCGGGGATGATGCTGATCAACAACCCGTGGGGCGAATCCAACGAGAAGGGTCTGACCGCTGCGCTCAACGCCGCGGGCCTGCCCACCGCCGGGATAGAGCGCGTCGAGGCCAACGATATCGATGTCGTGCCGCAACTGACCCGCCTGCAAGAGGCCGGGGCCGACGCCATCTTCATGGTCGCCAATGTCGGCCCCTCGGCGCAGGTGATGAAATCGCTGGAACGCATGGGCTGGGACGTGCCGGTCGTGTCGCATTGGGGGCCCGCGGGTGGCCGTTTCTCGGAACTGGCCGGGCCGCGCGCGAAAGACGTGGAGATGATCCAGACCTTCACCTTCTCGGGCAATACGTCGCCCAAGGCGGCGAACACGCTCGAGGCGCTCAAGGCCATGTTCCCCGAGATCACCGGCCCGGCGGACGTGACCCCGGCCGTGGGCATCGCCAACGCCTATGACGCAATGCATCTGACGGCGCTGGCGATCGGAAATGCGGGCTCACTCGACGGCCCGGCGATCCGTCAGGGATATTACGACATCGGGACCCATGAAGGGCTGATCAAGACCTACGAGACGCCGTTCAAGCCCGAGGATCAGGATGCGCTCGGGGCCGAGGACTATGTCTTCACCCGCTTCATCGACGGCGAGATTATCCCGATCGAGTGATCCGGGGCATGTGACATCGTGAAAGGCCGCCTCACGCGGTCTTTCACATCACGCATTTGGGGAACATATCATGATCGCGTCCACGCTGATCACCGGCCTCGCGCTCGGATCGATGTACGGGCTTATGGCCCTCGGCTTTCACATCACCTACGCCGTGTCCAAGACCGTGAATTTCAGCCAGGGATCGGCGATGATGTTCGGGGCGGTCATGGGCTATACCTTCATGGTGACGCTGGGCTGGCCGTTCTGGATAGGGATCCCTGCCGCGCTGGCCTGTTGCGCGGTTCTTGGCCTTGTGATCGAGCGCATCCTCGTGCGCCCCTTCGCCGCCCGTGGATCCGACGCGTGGCTTATGGCGACGGTGGCGGGCGGCATCGTACTCGACAATGTCGTGCTGTTCACCTTCGGCAAGGAGCCGCGCAACCTGCCGTCGCCATTCACCGAGAGCGCGATCGAGTTTTTCGGCACCGGCGCCTATCCGCTACAGCTCATGATACCGGCGGTGGGGTTGTCGATCTCCATGGCGCTGACGCTGGTCACCACGAAGACCAAGCTTGGCAAGGCGATGCTCGCCTCGGTGCAGCGACCCGAGGCCGCCCGGCTGACGGGCGTGAACACGCAGGCGGTGATTGCGGCCTCCTTCGCGATTTCGGCGGTCTTCGCCGGGATCGCGGGTCTGCTCATCGCCCCGCTGTTCAACGTCTCGTCGGGCATGGGGTTGATTTTCGGGATCAAGGCCTTCGCGGCGGCAATCATCGGCGGCATCAGCAGCGCCTGGGGCGTCATGATCGCCGGCATCCTCTATGGCTGTATCGAGGCGCTGACGACCTCCTATGTCGGGTCGAGCTACACGCAGATCGTGTCCTTCAGCGTGGTGATCGTCGTTCTGGTCACCGTGCCCAATGGCCTGTTCGGCCGCGCCGCGCTGAAGAAGGTCTGAGCCATGAACGCTGCCGCCCTGCCGTCCCTCCGCCTTCGCCTGACCCGGGTGCTTGCGCATCCGCTCACCTCGGTCGTCAGCATTCTCGCGCTCACGGCCATTGCCATCGTCTTCGCGCTCGGGGCCAACGGGTACATCGTGTTCATCCTCGCGCTGTTCGCGATGAACGTGGTCGTGGGCGTGGGTCTCAACATCCTGCTGGGCCTTTCGGGGCAAATCTCGTTCGGGCATGTCGGGTTTTTCGCCATCGGGGCCTATACCGTCGCCATCATGGTGTTGGCCGGATACGACTACTGGCTGGCCTTTCTCGCGGCCGGGGTAGTAAACGCGGTCGCGGGTGTGCTTCTGGCCGTTCCGGCATTGCGGGTGGCCGGGCCTTACCTCGCGATGATGACAATCGCCTTCGCCTTCATCGTCGAGCACGCGGCCATCGAGCTGCGGCACCTGACCGGCGGGCATAACGGGCTGATGGGTTTTCGCGCGCCCGAGTTCGGCGAGCGGATCTTCTTCGAGACCGAGGTGGCGATCTGCGCCCTCGCTCTCGCGGCGCTGGCCTGCCTTTTGTTCTTGCGTCTCGCGCGCGGACGGTGGGGGGCGGCGATGCGCGCGGTGGCCGACAGCGAGGTCGCCGCCCAATCGGTTGGTCTGAACCCGATCGCGATCAAGACCGTCGCCTTTGTCCTCTCGGCGGTGCTGACAGGTCTGGCCGGCGCGCTTTTCACGCCCTTGCAGATGTTCATCAGCCCCGGCTCTTTTCCGTTTTTCCAGTCGATCCTGTTCCTCTTCGCGGTGATCGTCGGCGGGACCGGCCGCCTTTTCGGACCCGTCGTCGGCAGCCTGATCGTCGTGCTGATGCCCGAACTGCTGTCGGGCATGGCGGAATACCGGCTGCTGATCTTCGGCGGTGTCATGCTGGGGGTTCTGCTGCTCGCGCCGAAGGGCATCATCGGCGGGCTGATGCAACTCGTCAGCGCCGAGGATCCGACCCCGGCGCGCCCGTCGGGCCGGGATCCGATCGCCTTTCTCGCCCCGAACGAGGCCGTCGCGCGGCCCGATTTGAAGGTGCGCGATCTGGGCATCAATTTCGGCGGCGTGCAGGCGGCCAAGGACGTGTCATTCACCGCGCCCCCGGGCAAGGTCACCGCCGTGATCGGCCCCAACGGGGCGGGCAAGACCACCGTTCTGAACATGATCAGCGGTTTTTACACGCCCGATACCGGGTCCATAGACCTGCATGAGGATCTGGCTGGACGACCCGCCTACCGGATGGCCCGTGCTGGGATTGCCCGGACATACCAGACCACGCAGCTCTTCGAGAACCTGAGCGTGCGCGAGAACATCCTGATCGCGCTCGGGACGGGCCGGCTCGGCTTTCTGCTGGGAGGCGCGCCGGGGGCCGAGGCCGTCACGCTGGCGGATGATCTTCTGGCTTTCGTGGGCTACGAGGGGCCGGTGGCCCGGCGGGCCGGCGATCTGCCGCATGTCGACAAGCGGCTCGTGGAAATCGCGCGCGCGCTGGCGACACGGCCATCCATCCTGCTGCTGGACGAGCCGGCGGCGGGGCTGATGCATAGCGACAAGGCGGCGCTGAGCGCGCTGATCCTGAAGATCGCCGAGGCCGGTGTCGCCGTCGTGCTGGTTGAACACGACATGTCGCTTCTCATGAGCATCTCCGACGAGATCATCGTCCTGGATGCCGGTCTGCCGATCAAGACCGGAACTCCGGCGGAGGTGCAGAACGACCCGGATGTGCGCCGGGCCTATCTCGGCGACAGCACCTACCTGGGCCGTTCGCGCCCGGAACCGCGCGCGCATGGCCGCGACAAGGAAGTGCTCAGCACGCGCGCACTGACCGCCGGTTACGGCGCCGCCGCCGCACTCGACAATGTCGATATCAGCGTCGAGCCCGGCGAGATGGTGGCCGTCCTCGGCGCCAACGGCGCGGGCAAATCCACCATGATGCGCGCGCTTTCGGGCCTGCATCGCCCGGTCTCCGGAGCGATCTTCCTGAATCTTTCGCGTATCGAGGAATTGCCGGCCTCGAAGATCGCGCATGCCGGGCTGTCACTGGTGCCCGAAGGCCGGCAGGTCTTTCCGCTGATGAGTGTGCGCGACAACATCCTGATGGGGGCCTATACGCGCGACGATATCGACAGCGGGGCCGAGGTCGAGGCGCTATTGACCCGCTTCCCGCGCCTGCGCGACCGGATCGACATGCCCGCCGGGGTCCTCTCGGGCGGCGAGCAGCAGATGCTGGCGATCGCGCGCGGCCTGATTGCCAACCCGCGTATCCTGTTGCTCGACGAGCCGTCGCTTGGCCTTGCGCCCGCGATCATCGCCGAGCTTTACGATGTTCTGGCCGATCTGCGCGACGAGGGCGTGACCGTGCTTCTGGTGGACCAGATGGCGACGCTGGCGCTCACGATTGCGGACCGCGCCTATGTGCTGGAGAGCGGCCGGATGGTGAAATCCGGCACTTCGGCGGAGCTTCGACAAGACGCCTCGATCGAGGCGGCCTATCTCGGCGGCGATGTCGCGGCGGAATAGCCGCGACCTGCCCCGCGACCGAATGGAAAGGAACACTCATGCATCTGACCCTTCACAACGTCACGCTG
>JAWLEL010000185.1:0-5604 GCA_041686165.1 Lentibacter sp. | reverse complement strand
GGGGATACGATCACCGCCCAGGCCCGACAGATCGCCGATGCCGCCACTGCTGCCGGAGCGCAGAAACCCATCGTCATGGGGCATTCCTATGGCGGCGCCGTGGCCTTGGCCTGGGCTGTTCACATGCCGGAGCGCATCTCTGCGCTTGTCCCCGTTGCCTCGGCCTCGCACCCTTGGGACACGCCGCTTGACCCGCTCTACAAATGGGGCAGCTCGCCGCTCGGGCCGCTCTTCCTGCCGCTTCTCCCCGCGGTCGTGACCGAAGCACGCATGGAGCGCATCCTCGAAGGGGTCTTCGAGCCTGACAGCGTGCCGGAGGGCTATTTCGACTGGTTCGTGCCCAAGCTCTCCCTGCGCTACGCCTCGATGCGCGCCACAGCTCATCAGCGTGCGGGACTGCTGGACGAAATCAAGGCCCTCGCCCCGCTCTATGGCCAGATCGCCGTGCCCACCGAGATCGTCCATGGCACCGAGGACATAACGGTCGGCCTTTCGATCCACTCAGAGCCGCTGGCGCGCGCCGTCCCCGGCGCGCAGCTCACCGCGCTCGAAGGCCACGGCCACATGATCCAGCACAGCGCCACCGAAGACATCGCCGCCGCGATCCACCGCGCAGCCGCCCGCGCAGGATTGCGCAACCTGCGCTGAGCCGCCATAGTGACTGAAAAGAAAAGGAAAACGCCCATGGACTTGCCATTCGACGGCGCCATCAGCCGCTTTTTTGAAAAAGAGGCCCCCAAGGAGATCCGCGACGCGATCAAGCGCCGCGAAAAGGGCGATATCATCAACCCCGACTATCCCTATTCCGAGCGCATGTCGCGCAAGGCCTACAAGAAGGAGCTCGCAGAGCTCCAGATCGAGCTGGTGAAGCTGCAAAGCTGGGTCAAGGAAACGGGCGCGCGCGTTGCCGTCGTCTTCGAGGGGCGCGATGCGGCCGGCAAGGGCGGCACGATCAAACGCTTCCGCAAGAACCTGAACCCGCGCGGCGCCCGCGTCGTGGCGCTCTCCAAGCCGACAGACCGCGAACAGAGCGAATGGTATTTCCAGCGCTACATTGATCACTTGCCCGCCGGCGGCGAGATGGTGCTCTATGACCGCTCCTGGTATAATCGCGGCGTTGTCGAGAAGGTCTTCGGCTTCTGCACGGACGAGCAGCGCGAACATTTCTTCACTCAGGCGCCGGATTTCGAAAAGATGCTGGCCGACGAGGGCATCCTGCTCTTCAAGCTCTGGCTCAACGTGGGCCGCGGCGAACAGCTCCGCCGCTTCCTCAAGCGCGAAAACAACCCGCTCAAACAATGGAAGGTGAGCCGGGTTGACGTGGAAGGGCTGAAACTCTGGGATCAATACTCCGCCGCCATCGTCGAGACCTTCGAGCATACTCATGCCGAGCATGCCCCCTGGACAGTGATCCGCTCCGACGACAAGCGCCGCGCGCGGATCAATGCCATCCGCACGGTGCTGCACGGCATCGATTATGCCCGCAAGGACAAGAAGGCGATCGGCAAGATCGACCCCAAGGTCTGCGGCGACCCCGACATCTGGGATGCCTAAACGCGGCTATCATCACGGCAACCTGCGCCAGGCGCTGGTCGAAGCCGCCCTCCAGCTCATCGAGGCCAAGGGGCCGACGGGATTCACCCTCTCGGAAGCGGCCAAACAGGCCGGTGTGACGCCCGCAGCCGTCTACCGGCATTTCGAAGGCCGCGAAGACCTCATCGCCGAAGCCGCGCGGCAGGGCTACGAGATCTTCGCCGACCTCATGCAATACGCCTACGAGACGGGCCAGCCCTCGGCGCTTGCCGCCTTCGAGGCCACGGGCCGCGCCTACCTCGCCTTCGCGCGGCGCTACCCGGGCCATTACATCGCCATGTTCGAAAGCGGCATCTCGGTCAACCGCACACCCGAGCTCGCCGCCGTCGCCACCCGCGCCCGTGGCGTGCTCGAACGCGCGGCGACAGAGCTGAGCGAGCATATCCCCGAAGGCAAGCGCCCGCCCCCCTCGATGTTCTCTGCCCATATCTGGGCCATGTCCCACGGTGTCGTCGAGCTTTTCGCCCGCAATTCCCCCGGGACCCAGAGCCCCTTCTCTCCCGAAGACCTGCTGGAATCCGGAATCGGCGTCTACCTGCGCGGGCTTGGGCTGATCAAGCCGGACGAATGATGCGGCCCACGAGACGCGATCGCGCGATCAGCCGCGCACCGTCCCGTCACCTTCCACGAGATACTTGAAGCTGGTGAGCTGCTCGGCTCCGACGGGCCCGCGCGCATGCATCTTGCCCGTGGCGATCCCGATCTCCGCACCCATGCCGAACTCGCCCCCGTCGGCGAACTGCGTCGAGGCATTGCGCATCAGGATCGCGCTGTCCAGCCGCTCGAAAAAGCGTTTCGCGACGGCGTCATCCTCGGTGATCACGCAATCTGTATGGTTCGAGCCATACTGCCGGATATGGGCGATGGCCGCGTCCACGTCCGGGACCACGCGCGCGGCGATGATCTTGTCGAGATATTCGCGGCCCCAGTCGCCCGAGCCCGCGGCAGTGACATGCTCGATGGCTTGCAACGTCTCGTCCCCGCGCACCTCGACTCCCGCGTCGATCAGTGCCCGGATCAGCCCCTGCCCGATCGTGGACATCGCAGATTCATGGATCAGCAGGCATTCAGCCGCGCCGCAGATCCCCGTGCGCCGCGTTTTGGCGTTGAGAACCACGTCGAGTGCCTTGACCGGGTCGGCCGCCTTGTCGATATAGATATGCACGATGCCTTCGAGATGGGCGAAGACGGGCACGCGCGCTTCGCGCTGCACGAGGCCGACGAGCCCCTTGCCGCCGCGCGGCACGATCACATCGATATGATCCACCATGGTCAGCATCTCTTGCACGGCGGCGCGGTCACGGGTCGGGACAAGCTGGATCGCCGCCTCCGGCAGCTCTGCCGCGCTGAGCCCCTCCACGAGGCAGGCGTGAATGGCGCCTGACGAGTGAAAGCTCTCCGAGCCGCCGCGCAATATGACGGCGTTGCCCGCCTTGAGGCAAAGCGCGCCCGCGTCTGCGGTGACGTTCGGGCGGCTCTCGTAGATCACGCCGATCACTCCGAGCGGCGTGCGCACGCGGCGGATATGAAGCCCGCTGGGCATGTCCCATTCGGCCATGACAGCGCCCACGGGATCATCCTGCGCCGCCACGGTCCGGACACCCTCCGCCATCGCCTTGATCCGGCTTTCATCGAGTTTCAGGCGATCGAGCATCGCCGCCGAAAGCCCCTTGTCCTCGCCAAAGGCCATGTCTCTCGCATTGGCCTCCAGGATCTCGGCGCGCCGTGCCCAGAGCGCATCGGCGGCAGCATTGAGCGCCTCTGCCTTGCGCTCGGCGGGCGCATAGGCCAGCTCCGTCGAGGCCGCGCGGGCCGCTTCGCCGATCTCGCACATGGCGGCCTGGATATCCGTTTCGTCGGTCATCATATTCCCATCCTAGCAATCCCGCGCGCTCAGCGCCATGTCGTCGCGATGCACCAGCGCGGCACGGCCCGTATATCCCAGCAGCGCCTCGATCTCTCCCGAGCGGTGCCCCATGATCCGTCGGGCCTCCTCGGCGGTGTAACGCGCCAGCCCGTGGCCAAGCACCTCGCCCGAAAGCGAGCAAAGCTCCACCGGCTCGCCCCGCCCGAAGGCGCCGTTCACCGCTGCGACACCCGCGGGCAGAAGGCTCTTGCCCTGCATGAGCGCCTTTGCGGCCCCGTCATCGAGGCTGATCCGCCCCATCGGCTTCATAGAAGCGATCCAGCGCTTGCGTGCCGCCTGCGGATCACTCGCTGATGTGAAAAGCGTATGCGCTGCGCCATTTTCTATTTTTTTCAGAGGCTTGTCTCGCGATCCTAAGGAGATTATCATCTCGCAGCCGCTGCCCGTGGCCGTCTTGGCGGCCATCAGCTTGGTCTTCATCCCGCCCTTCGAGAGCCCCGTGCCCGCATCGCCCGCCATCGCCTCGATCTCGGGGGTGATCCGGTCGATCACATCCAGCCGCTTCGCGCCCGCATCCTCTGATGGATTGCCCGTGTAAAGCCCGTCCACATCGCTCAGCAGCACGAGCAGATCGGCGCCAACCGTCACGGCCACCTGCGCCGCAAGCCGGTCATTATCGCCATAGCGGATCTCGTCGGTGGCGATCGTGTCATTCTCGTTCACGATCGGCACGACCCCGAAGCCCAGAAGCTGCTCCAGCGTGGCGCGGGAGTTGAGATAGCGCCGCCTGTCGGCGCTGTCCTCCAGCGTCACCAGCACCTGCGCCGTGGTGATCCCGTGCGGGGCCAGCCCTTCCTCGTAGGCGCGCGCCAGCCTGATCTGCCCCACGGCAGCCGCCGCCTGCGCCTGCTCCAGCGCCAGCTCGGCCTCTGGCAGGCCCAGAACGCCGCGCCCGAGCGCGATCGAGCCGGAAGAGACCAGCACGACATCCTGCCCGCGCGCACGCATCCGCGCCACGTCGTCCAGCAGGCCGCGCAGCCAGTCGGCCTTGAGTCCGCCGTGCACCGGGTCCACGAGCAGCGCCGAGCCGATCTTGATGACGACGCGGCGCGCGTCCTTCAGGGTTGCCATGGCGCGTCCTCCGTCCCGGACGCCGCCTCCTCGGCCCGCTGTGCGCGGATCGCGGCGCGAAGCGCGCGCAGAACCTCCGTGACACCCTCTCCCGTGACGCTCGACATGAGCATCACCTCAGCGCCTGTCGCCGCCTCGACCTCGCCCTTGATGAAGGCGCGCTCTTCATCGTCAAGCGCGTCCGTCTTGCTCAGCACGGTCAGGCGTGGCTTGCCGGCCAGCACGCCGCCATAGGCTTCAAGCTCGGTGATGATCGTCTGATAGTCACCCACAGGATCGCCCGAGGTGCCATCGACAAGATGCAACAGCACAGCGCAGCGCTCCACATGGCCGAGGAACCGGTCGCCGATCCCCTTGCCTTCATGCGCGCCCTCGATCAGCCCGGGAATATCGGCAACGACGAATTCCGCGCCGTCAACGCCCACGACCCCGAGATTGGGGTGCAACGTGGTGAAGGGATAATCGGCGATCTTGGGCCGTGCGTTGGAGGTGGCCGCGAGGAAGGTCGACTTGCCCGCGTTGGGCAGGCCCAGAAGCCCGGCGTCGGCGATCAGCTTGAGGCGCAGCCAGATCACCCGCTCGACGCCTTCCTGACCGGGGTTCGCGCGCCGCGGCGCCTGGTTGGTGGCCGATTTGAAATGCAGGTTGCCGAAGCCGCCATTGCCGCCCTTGGCCAGCCGCACGCGCTCTCCCACCTCCGTGAGATCGGCGATGACCGTCTCGCCGTCATCTTCGAGGATTTCCGTTCCCACGGGCACGCGCAGCACGATGTCGTCGCCGTCCTTGCCGGTGCGCTGCTTGCCCATGCCCTGCTGGCCGTTCTTGGCAAAGAAATGCTGCTGGTAGCGGAAGTCGATGAGCGTGTTGAGCCCCTCGACGACCTCGACCCAGACATCGCCGCCGCGCCCGCCATCGCCGCCGTCGGGGCCGCCGTATTCGAGGTATTTCTCGCGACGAAAGCTCACCGCGCCACCGCCGCCCGAGCCGGACCGGATTTGGACTTTCGCCAGATC
>JAWLEL010000003.1:7045-24656 GCA_041686165.1 Lentibacter sp. | reverse complement strand
GCCGAGGAGCACGGCAAAGGCGCGCAGGCCATGATCGAAGACGGCCTCTTCGAGCGTTTCGGGATCGAAGAGGTCTACGCGATCCACAACATGCCCGGCCTGCCGCTTGGCCATGTCGAGACTCGCACAGGCCCCATGACGGCCGCCGAAAGCCTCTTCGAGATCACGGTGATGGCAAGCGGCGGCCACGCCGCCTTGCCGCATCTCGGCGTCGATGCGATCACCGTCGCCGCCGAGATCGTCACGGCCTTGCAGACCATCGTCGCCCGCAAGCTCGATCCGGCCGCGGGCGGTGTCGTCTCCGTCACCGAATTCGAAACCGACGGCGCGCGGAACGTGCTCCCCTCAAGGGCCGTACTGCGGGGCGATGCCCGCGCTCTCACGCCGGAGGTAAACAGCGAAATCGAGGCGAAGATGCGCGCCCTCGCGCATGGAATCGCGGCGGCCCATGGTGTGGAGGCGGAGGTGACATACGAGACGATTTTCGCCCCCACGATCAACGCGGACGCCCCAGTCAGATCCGTGGCCGATGCGTCAGAAGCTCTTGGAATGACGTGCAATTCCCTTGCTGCGCCGAAATTCTTCTCCGAAGATTTCGCCCATATGGCCGCAGCCTCCAAAGGCTGCTTGCTGCTCATGGGCAATGGAACGGAAGGCGCCCATGCGCGCCCGCTTCACGCGTCGGACTACGATTTCAATGATGCGCTTCTCGGCCCCGGCGCGGCCTTCTGGGCCACCCTTGCCGAACATCGCCTCAAGCCAGGGCAGCCCTGATCGCGCGCATGTTCTGCCCGTAAACCTCGGGCTTCTCGACGGAGCCGCCCCGGAACACGGCCGATCCGGCCACGAGAACGTCCGCCCCCGCTTCGGCCATCTCCGGCGCTGTCTTCGGGTCCATGCCCCCGTCGATCTCGATTTGCACGTCCCGCTCACCGATCATCTCGCGCAGGCGGCGCACCTTCGCTGTCATGTCGATGTATTTCTGCCCGCCGAAGCCGGGGTTGACCGTCATGACGCAGACAAGATCAGCCAGGTCCAGCACATGTTCGAGCGCCTCCGCCGGCGTGCCCGGGTTGAGCGCGACACCCGCTTTCATCCCCGCGCCCCTGATCGCCTGCAAGGTCCGGTGAATATGAGGCCCGGCTTCCACATGCGCCGTCAGGATATCCGCGCCCGCCTCGGCATAGGCCTCGATATAGGGGTCCACCGGCGCGATCATCAGATGAACATCCATCACCGTCTTCACATGGGGGCGGAACGCCTTCACGGCCATCGGTCCGAAGGTGAGGTTTGGCACGAAATGCCCGTCCATCACGTCCACATGGACCCAATCCGCGCCCTGATCTTCTATCGCCCTGATTTCACGCCCGAAATCGGCGAAATCGGCACTCAGGATGGACGGTGCGATCTTGATCCGGCGGTCAGACATCGAGCGCCCCGCTTTCATAGCGATTTGCCATCTCGTCCATGCTCAGCGGCGTGATCTTGTCGGCATTGCCCGCGGTCCCGAACCGTTCGAACCTGTCGCGGCAGACCTTCTCCATCTCCTCCATCGCCGGCACCATGAACTTGCGTGGGTCGAATTCCCTGGGCTTCTCCGCCGCGATCCGGCGCCATGTGCCGGTGATGGCCATACGGTTGTCCGTGTCGATATTGACCTTGCGCACCCCCGACTTGATGCCGCGCTCGATCTCCTCGACTGGCACACCCCAGGTCTGCGGCATCTCCCCGCCATATTCGTTGATGAGGTCCTGAAGATACTGCGGAACCGAGCTTGAGCCATGCATCACGAGATGCACATCGGGGATCTTCGCATTGATCTCCTCGATCCGCTTGATCGCCAGCGTCTCACCCGTCGGCTTCTTGGTGAACTTGTAGGCACCATGCGATGTTCCGCAGGCGATCGCCAGAGCATCAACCTGTGTGAGCCTGACGAATTCGGCGGCCTCGTCCGGGTTTGTCAGAAGCTGCTCCTCACTCAGCTTGCCGCTCGCGCCCGAGCCGTCCTCTTCTGCCGCCTCGCCCGTTTCCAGGCTGCCAAGCACGCCCAGCTCGCCCTCGACGGATGCGCCCACCCAATGGGCCATCTGCGCTACGCTCCGGGTGATATCGACGTTGTAATCCCAATCCGCCGGCGTCTTCATGTCCGCCTCCAGCGAACCGTCCATCATGACGCTGGTGAAGCCGTGCTTGATCGCCGAAAGACAGGTCGCTTCGTTGTTGCCATGGTCCTGATGCATGCAGATCGGAATGGCCGGATACATCTCCGCCAGCGCCCTGATCATATGAGAAAGCATGACATCACCCGCATAGGCGCGCGCACCGCGGCTGGCCTGCATGATCACCGGTGCATTCACCTTCTCGGCGGCCTTCATGATCGCCAGGCCCTGCTCCATGTTGTTGATGTTGAACGCCGGAACACCGTAGTCGTTTTCCGCGGCATGATCGAGCAATTGGCGAAGCGTGATAAGGGCCATGGATACCTCTTGGAAATGTCAAAGCAGCTTGTGCAGAGCCTTATCATGCGCCCCGCGCCCAACACCAGCCCGTTAGCGAAAACAGGCCCCATAACCAGGGTCCTTTTTCTTGCAGTAAATATCCCAGGGGGTGTGGGGGACTGGTCCCCCACGTGTTCCGGTGTCTGGTGCAGGGGGTCTGGGGGACGCCGTCCCCCAGCGGGTCGGATTTCGCGAAGCGAAATACGAAATCAGGCCCGGTAAAGCGCCTTGACCCGCGCCGCCTCTTCGCGTGATCCGAAGACAAGCGGCGTGCGCGCATGCAGCTCCGGCGCGGTCTTGTCGAGAATTCGTGTTGTCCCGTCATGGGCCAGCCCGCCCGCCTGTTCGATCAGGAAGGCAATGGGCGCACATTCATAGACCATCCTGAGCCGTCCGTTCTCGTAGCCCTGTCGCGCATCACCGGGGTAGAGGAACACGCCGCCACGCGTCAGGATGCGGTGCGTCTCGGCCACGAGACTCGCAACCCAGCGCATGTTCATGTTCTTTCCCTTCGGCCCCGTCTCACCCGCCTCGCATTCCTCGATATAGGCCCGCGCGCCGGCCACCCAGTGCCGCCGGTTCGACGCGTTGATCGCATATTCCTTCGTCGCCTCCGGGAGCGTCTTGCCGCGCTCCACGAGCACGAAGGCGCCGCTTTCCGGGTCCATCGCATAGATCAGAACGCCCTCGCCGAAGGTCACGGCCAGGCCCGTTTGCGGGCCGAAGATGATATAGCCCCCGGCGATCTGCTCGTGCGCCGGGCGCAGGAAGCTCTCCTCGGCGTCATCCTCAGCCGCGAATATCGAGAAGATCGTGCCGATCGAGACATTCACGTCGATATTCGAAGAGCCGTCGAGCGGGTCTATCGCCAGTGCGAATTTTCCCTCTCCCAGATCCCGCACATCCTCCTGCTCCTCGGAGGCGTAATAGCGCACCTGCGTGCCCCTCAGCGCCGCCTCGAACATTTCGTCGGCCATCACATCGAGCGCTTTCTGCCCGTCCCCGTCGCTGTTCTCGCCGACCACATCGGCGAGCTGGTTGCTCCCCAGGGGCCCCCGCGCGATCACGCGGGCCACGTCGCGCCCCACGTCGCAAAGCGCCTCCATCACGGGCAAGAGATCGGCGGGGATATGTTCGGGTGTGATCGGCATGGCTGATTCCTCTGGTGACGCAAAAGGCTTATCACAGATATCGCTCCGGAATTGAATCCCCCTGCCGAACGTGCAAGTTCTACCGACCAAGGGAGAGGAGTGACATGGGGCTTCGGCTGTTCACGGACAAGAAGAGACCGGTCCATCTGGGCGGTTATCCACTCGAGAAACTGAACCGGCTCAATGCCTTGCCCGACCTCGCGGCGCTGTCTCCGCGCCCGGAGCCGAGCTTTCACCGCCCCGAGCGCCCCGAAAGCATCGTCAACGCCATGGGCGAGTTCCAGGCCATGCTCGACGCGATCCGCGACGGCTTCGTCAATCCCGTCCGCGCGGGCATACCCGACAGCCCCGTGGAGCGCGCGCAGCATCTCAAGGCCTTCGGCTATTTCAACGACATCTCCATGGTCGGCTGCGGGCCGATCCCGGACTCGGCATGGCTGCCCGAGCCGCGCCTCAACCCCGACATCGCGCGCCTCTCCGAGGCGCTGCGCACGCGCCAGACAAAGACACTCGCCTCCGGCATCGACATGATCATGGCGGATCTCAAGGAAAGCATGGAGGCGGAACCACGCGACATTTCCGGCCATGCGCACTGCCTCGTTTTCGTCGTCGAATACAACCGCGACCCGCGCGCAGGCGAGCCCGGCTCTGACTGGATCATGGACGCGCAAGCCCATCGCGCCGCCCTGCTCGGGGCCGAGACGGCGACTGTGATCGCCAATTACATCCGCATCCTCGGCTACGATGCCCGCGCCCATACCGAAACCTCCTCGGATTTCGACCTCGGCCAGCTCGCCGTCGCCGCCGGAGTGGCGAGCATCGAGGATGGCGCGGCCCATGCGCCCTGGCTCGGCCCGCGCTTCGGGCTTGCCGCGATCACGACCGACATGCCGCTCGCCCATGATAAGCCGCTCGCGCCATGGGGTGAGCAGAAGCGCTTTGCGCCCGGCTGGTGGCTCGGCTTCGGCCATCGCAAATCCGCCTTCACGCGCGACCCCTACAAGGCCCGCGACTATGCCATGGGCGCGCATCCTTTCGAGCGGCTCAAGCGCGTCGACGATCCGACCACCTATATCGACGAGGCCCGCGTCGCCCGCGTGCCCAAGCGCGCCGACATGTTCGCGCGTGCCCAGTTCGGCGACATGGGCAAGGCGCTGCAAGACGGAGCCAAGGGCGGCCATTACGTGCGCAAGTCCGCGCCCAGCTCGGCCCAGCGCCGCGCGCTTGGGGCCTTCGTGCTCCTGCAGGACGGCGAGAGCGCGGCAGGGCCCAGGCCCGAGGACCCCGCGCGCAACGCCGCGAACATCAAGGGCGCCAGCTATTTTTTGAGCGTCGATGCCGTCGGTCTCTCGCGTTGCCCCGACTGGGCCTGGTATTCCCACGATGCCGCCGGCGAAGAGATCGACCCGCCGCACGACCAGGCCATCTCGATGATCATCGACCAGGGTTATGAGACGATGGAAGGCGCCAGCGGGGATGACTGGATTTCCGTTGCCCAGTCCATGCGCGCCTACCTGCGCTTTTCGCTCCTGGGCGGCGTGATCGCCCAGCAGATCCGCAACCTCGGCTACAAGGCCAAGGCGCATTCGGTGATGGACGGCGAGGTGCTCCAGCCGCCGCTCCTGCTGCTCTCCGGTCTCGGCGAGGTGAGCCGCATCGGCGAGGTGATCCTCAACCCCTACCTCGGCCCGCGTCTCAAGTCGGGCGCGGTGACGACCGACATGCCGATCAGCCACGACAAGCCGATCGACTTCGGGCTTCAGGCGTTCTGCGAGTCCTGCAACAAATGCGCGCGCGAATGCCCCTCGGGGGCGATCACGGCAGGGCCGAAGCTCATGTTCAACGGCTACGAGATCTGGAAGAGCGACAGCCAGAAATGCGCGACCTACCGGATCACCACGAAGGGCGGCGCCATGTGCGGGCGCTGCATGAAGACCTGTCCGTGGAACCTCGAGGGGCTTTTCGCCGAAGCGCCCTTCCGCTGGGCCGCGATGAAAGCGCCACGCGCCGCGCCCTTGCTGGCGCGGCTTGACGATGCGGTCGGCAATGGCGGGCTCAATGACGTCAAGAAATGGTGGTGGGACATAGAGCTGCAGGAGGACGGCAGCTATCGCCCCTCCGAGCATGAGCTCAACCGTCGTGATCTGCAAAAAGACCTCGATCTCAGATATAAGGACCAGACCCTCGCAGTCTATCCCGCCCCGCTCGCGCCGCACCCATGGGCCTACCCTTTCCCCATGGATCGCGAAGCCGGGATCAGGGCCTACGAGGCTCTTGTCACGGCAGGGGAATACCGCAGGCGCATCGCGGAAGGCGACATGTCGGTGGTGCATGAATACAGGAATGACACCGCCTCTCCCGTCATGCGGCTGACGCTGACGAAGGCCGAGAATATGACGGTCGATGTGACGAAATACGAGTTCTCCGCCCCGGAGGGCATGGAGCTGCCCGCATGGACGGCCGGCGCGCATCTCGACGTTCTCGTGTCGCCCGAATACCTGCGGCAATACTCCATGTCAGGCGATCCGGCAGACCGCTCGAAATACCAGATCGGTGTGCTCCGGGAGGATGCGGGCCGGGGCGGCTCGGCGCTCATGCACCGGATATTCAACGAAGGCCGGCAGGTCTTCGTTTCGCGCCCGATCAATCACTTCGAGCTGGTCGAGGACGCGACAAAGAGCTTCCTCATGGGTGGTGGCATCGGCATCACCCCGATGATCGCCTTCGCGCATCGCCTCCATGCGTTGGGCCGCGATTTCGAGCTGCACTACTCGTGTTCCGCGCGCACCGCGGCGGGCTATCTCGATGATCTCGCCGCCATGCCCTGGGCAGGCCGCGTGCACTATCACGTCTCCGATGAAGGCACCCGCGCCGATCTGGACAGGATACTGGCAGGCTACCAGCCCGGCTGGCACGTCTACACCTGCGGCCCCGACCGCTTCATGGACGGTGTCGTCGAGGCGGCCAGCCGGCAGGGCTTCCCGGAAGAGGCGCGACACCTGGAGTATTTCTCCGTGCCAGAGCAACCCGACTTCGAGAACCATCCTTTCAAGCTCAAGCTCACGGACGGGCGCCTGCTCGATGTACCGGAGGACAGGTCGGCCACGGATGTGCTCGCAGAGAACGGTATCCCCATTGACGTGAAATGCTCCGACGGGATCTGCGGTGTCTGCAAATGCGGCCTCCTCTCGGGCGAAGCCGAACACCGTGATTTCGTCCTGTCGGCCCGGCAGCGAGAGCGCGAGATCATCCTCTGCCAGTCCCGCGCGGCCAGGCCCGGCGGCACGCTGGAAATCGATCTGTGAGTGTTTCGCCGCAACGTCATCGGCCCGTGATGCACGAAAGGCCCTTGGGGAATCTCGCCTTGCCAGATTAAGCTTTTCTCACAACAAGTAAGGGAGGACGCCCGATGCTGGGTATGATGATGCAGCGCCCGCTGCTGATAAGTGACATTCTGACGTATGCTGCCGAAGCCCATGGCCGCTCCGAGATCATCTCGGTGCGCTGCGAAGGCGATCTTCACCGCCAAAATTACCGAGAGACCGCCACGCGCGCGGCCCAGCTTGCACATGCGCTCAAGGCGGAAGGCGTCGAAACCGGAGACCGCGTCGCGACATTGGCGTGGAACGGGCATCGCCATGTCGAGCTTTACTATGCCGTCTCGGGGATAGGCGCTGTCATTCACACGATCAACCCGCGCCTGTCACCGGAGCAGCTTCTCTACATCATCGGACATGCCGAGGACAGAATCCTCTTCACCGATCTCACCTTCGTGCCGCTGATCGAGGCGGTGAAGGATCATCTGCCCGAGGGCCTGCGCTTCGTTGTCATGACGGATCGTGCCCACATGCCGGAGACCGAGCTGGATGTGCTCTGCTACGAAGAGATGCTCGCCGCCCAGCCCGAACACATCGACTGGCCCGAGTTTGACGAGAACACCGCTGCCGGCCTGTGCTACACCTCCGGCACGACGGGCCACCCCAAGGGCGCGCTCTATTCGCACCGCTCGACAGTGCTTCATGCGCTCTACGTGAGCCTCATCATGGGCGCGAGCTACCCGCCGGAGAGCAAGATTCTTCCTGTCGTCCCGCAGTTCCACGTCAACGCGTGGGGCCTGCCCTATGCCGCGCCGCTCATGGGCCACAGCCTCGTCATGCCCGGCCCCGCTCTGGACGGGCCGAGCCTGTTCAAGCTCATGGACAGCGAGAAGGTCTTTTCCGCCTGGGGCGTGCCGACCGTCTGGCAGGGGCTCTCCGCCGAGATCAAGGCGCAGGGCCGCATCCCTGAAGGCTTCTCCGAGCTTGTCGTCGGCGGCTCCGCCGCGCCGCGCGCGATGATCGAGGCCTTCGAGAAACAGGGCGTCGATGTGCAGCACGCCTGGGGCATGACCGAGATGAGCCCCATCGGCACGCATGGCAAGATGCCCCAGTGGGTCAAGGACGAGGACTTCAAGACCCAGATCGACCGCAAGTCGCAGCAAGGGCGGCGCATGTTCGGCGTCGATCTCAAGATCGTCGGTGAGGACGGCACGCGCCAGCCGCATGACGGCGAAGCGGCGGGCGAGCTTTTCGTGCGCGGAAGTACCATCGTCTCGGGCTATTTCAACAACGAGGAAGCCAGCCGCGCGGCCATGGATGCCGAAGGCTGGTTCGGCACGGGCGATATCGCCACGATCGACGAGCATGGCTTCCTCAACATCCAGGACCGCGCCAAGGACCTGGTGAAATCGGGCGGCGAATGGATCAGCTCGATCGACCTTGAAAACCTCGCCATGGCCCACCCTGCCATTGCAACCGCTGCGGTGATCGCCATGCCGCATCCCAAGTGGGACGAGCGCCCAGTGCTCGTCGCCGTGGCCGAAAGCGAAGAGAAGCCGAGCCTCGAAGAGCTGCATGCACACATGGAAGGCGAGTTCGCCAAGTGGCAGCTCCCCGATGATGTGATCTGGGTGGAGGAAATGCCGCTGACCGCGACAGGCAAGATCTCGAAGCTGACCCTGCGCAAGACCTTCGAAGATTACGTCCTGCCGGAGCTGCGCTGATGACACCGGATAAACTCTTTGATCTGTCCGGCAAGACCGCTCTCGTCACGGGCGGCGCAACAGGCATCGGCGCCATGGCCGCCGAAGGGCTTGTTGCCGCCGGAGCCCATGTGCTCATCGCCTCGCGCAAGGGCGAGGCCTGCGAGGCCGTGGCTGTGGAGCTGAACGGCAAGGGCTATGCGGGAAGCGCCGAGGGGTTCGGCGGCGACGTGGCCAGCGAAGAGGGTATCGCCGCGCTCGTGGCGGAGGTGGAAGCACGCTGCGAGGGGCTGCACATCCTGATGAACAACGCGGGCCGCACATGGGGCGCGCCGCTTGGCGAGCACCCATACGATGCCTGGGACAAGCTCTTGAAGCTCAACGTGCAGGGCATGTTTCATCTCACGCAGTCGCTTCTGCCACTCCTGCTCAAGGCGGCGAGGCCGGAAGACCCGGCCAGAATCGTCAACGTGGGCTCTGTCATGGGCGATGTGCCGCTTGGGACGATGACCTATTCCTATGCTGTCTCCAAGGGCGCGGTGCATCACATGACACGCGTGCTGTCGAACGATCTGGCACCGCAGCACATCACGGTGAACGCCATAGCCCCCGGCCCCTTCCCCTCGAAGATGACGGAGTTCGCGCTCGGTCATGACAAAGGCCGCGACCGCGCCGCCAAGGGCGTGCCGCTGGGCCGCGTGGGCGAGCCCGAGGACATTGCGGGCGCTTTGCAGTTCCTTTGCTCGCGGGCGGGCAGCTACCTGTCCGGCGCGATCCTGCCGCTCTCCGGCGGGATGCAATCTGCCGCGCCTTCGACCCTTTTCGGCGAAGACATGTGATGACCGAAACGCTCCCCCTTTCCGCTTTCGAGGCCCGCATCGGCGAAGTGATCGGCGTCAGCCGCTGGTATGCGCTGGATGCCGAGCGCATCCGCGCCTTCGCCGACATCACCGAGGACTGGCAGCCCATTCACCTTGATGAAGACGTGGGCCGCGCCTCGCCCTTCGGCACGACCGTGGCCCATGGCTTTTTGACCATGTCGATGCTCTCGGCGATGATCTACGACATCCCCGAGGTCGAGGGCACGGTGATGGGCGTCAATTACGGCTTCGACCAGCTGCGCTTCGTCGCGCCCGTGCCCACGGGCGCGCGCATCCGCGGTCATTTCACGCTGGCCGAGCTGGACACCCGCCCCGATGGCGCCATCAAGCTTGCCTATGATGTGACGGTCGAGATCGAAGGGGCCGAACGCCCCGCGCTCGCCGCGCGCTGGATCGGGCTGCGCTATCTCGCGGAGCCAAGCTGATGGCCGGACAGCTCTGGCTCATCCGTCACGCGCAGGCGAGTTTCGGCGCGGCCGATTATGACGTTCTTTCGGAGCTGGGCCACGCGCAATCGCGCGCGCTAGGTGAGGCGCTGCTTGCGCAAGGACTTGTCCCCGACGTCGTCTGCATCGGTGCACAGCGCCGCCACCGCGAGACATGGGAGGGTATCAACGACGCGCTGGGCCTCTCCTTGCGGCCCCAGGTCCTGCCCGGCTTCAACGAGTTCGACTTTACCGGCCTTCTCGAAGCGCGCCACGCGCACCGGGCGCGCCCCGAGGGTCTGCACACCGACAGGCGCACACATTTCAAGACCCTGCGCGACACCGTGCTCGAATGGCAGCGCGGCGAGATCACTGCGCCGCCCGAGGCCTTCGAAGCGTTCTCCGCCCGCGTCGAGGGCGCACGTCGGGAAGCTGCCGCACTGGGCAGCCGCGTCCTCGTCGTCAGTTCCGGCGGCGCGATCGGTCACAGCATCGGCGCGCTCATGGGAGCTCCGCCCGATGCAATGATCCGCTTGCAACTCCAGACCAAGAACTGCTCGATGTCCCGCATCATCACCTCGGCGAAGGGTGAACACCTGAGCACCTTCAATGAAACGCCGCACATCACCGCTGCCAATGAAGCGCAGCTTCTGACCTACAGTTGAGGACACCATGACCGACACAAGCGCACAAGAGCTGGACGTCGCCGCCGTAGAAGCCTGGGCGGCAGAGCACGTGGACGGTTTCGAAGGCCCCGTGGAGGCCGAGAAATTCGCTGGCGGGCAATCGAATCCGACCTTTCTCCTGAAGACACCCGCGCAGCACTATGTCCTGCGCCGCAAGCCGCCCGGCACCCTGCTCAAATCGGCCCATGCGGTCGACCGCGAGTTCCGCGTGCAACGGGCGTTGGCCGACACGGCGGTGCCCGTGGCGCGCATGCATGCGCTTTGCGAAGACCCGAAGGTGATCGGCTCGGATTTCTACATCATGGAAGCCATCGCGGGGCGAAACCTCGATGACCCCTCCATGCCGGAACTCCCTGTGGAGGCGCGCCGTCCCATCCTCGACGAGATGAACCGCGTGCTCGCCGCGATCCACGAGGTTGATATCGACGCCGTGGGCCTTTCGGACTACGGCCCCGAGGGCAATTATTACGAACGGCAGGTCGGCCGCTGGAGCAAGCAATACGAGGCCAGCAAGACCGAGGACATCCCCCAGATGAATGAGCTCATGGCCTGGCTCGCGGCCAACATCCCCGAAGACGACGGTCAGCGCACGCTCGTGCATGGCGACTACCGGATCGACAACTTGCTCTTCGATCCCTCCGAGCCGCGCATCACCGCCGTGCTCGACTGGGAACTGAGCACCATCGGCCACCCCTATGCCGACCTGGCCGGTGTCATCATGCAATGGGCCATGCCGCCCGGGACGGAAGGGCGCGGCCTTGCGGGCATCGACCGCGAGGCACAGGGGCTGATGAGCGATGAGGCGTTCATCGCCGCCTATTGCAAGCGCCGTGGCCTGCCGGGAATCGACCGTTTCGGCTTCTACCTCGCCTTCTGCTTCTTCCGCATGGCGGCGATCCTGCAAGGCGTGCTGAAGCGCGCCCTCGATGGCAACGCCTCCAACCCCGAGCGTGGCAAGAAACTCGGCGCTTTCGTGCCGCAGTTCGCTGCAGAGGGCCTCGACGCGGCGCGGAGCGCCTGACATGGTCCAGGATCTCATCGAAGAGCCCTACCCGTTCCAGTCCACCGTCGGCTTCGACGTAGCCGAATGGACCGACGGGCTGTGCCGCCTCGAACTGCCGCTTTCCGAGCATCTCGGCAATCGCTACGGGATCCTGCATGGCGGGGTACATGCCACGCTGCTGGATACGGCCATGGGCTTTGCCGTGAGCTACACGGGCGATCCGGATGTCAGGCAGCTCGTCATGACCCTCTCGCTCAACGTCAACTATCTCGGAGTCGCCTCCGGCGAGACGATCTTCACCACCGGCCGCATGACGGGCGGGGGCCGATCAACCGCTTTCGCCTCAGGCGAAATCACCGACGAGAACGGCAATACAATCGCAACCGCGACCGGCGTTTTCCGCTATCGCGGGAAAGACAGGAAAGGAAACGACACATGACCGACCAGATGAAAGCCATCACCCTCGCCTCGCGCCCCGAAGGTGAGCCGAAAGACGAGAATTTCAAGCTCGAGACCCACGATGTGCCCGTGCCCGCAAAGGGCGAAGTGCTCGTCCGCGTGCACTACATGTCCCTCGATCCCTACATGCGTGGGCGCATGGACGATGCGAAATCCTACGCCGCTCCCGTGCCCATCGGCGGCGTGATGGAAGGCGGCGGCGTCGGCGAGGTGCTGACGTCCGAAGCCGAGGGCTTCGAACCGGGAGACATGGTCTTCGGCATGTTCGGCTGGGCCACCCATGGCGTTGCCCGGGCCAAGGACATCCGCAAGCTCGACCCGCGCCTGCCGGCGACAACGGCGCTTGGTGTGCTCGGCATGCCCGGGTTCACCGGCTGGTATGGGCTCACCGAACTCGGCCGCCCCAAGGAGGGCGAAACCCTTGTCGTCGCGGCGGCCACCGGGCCGGTCGGCTCCATGGTCGGCCAGATCGCAAAGGCACGCGGGTTGCGCACCGTGGCCATCGCGGGTGGCGCGGAAAAATGTTCGCTGGCGAAAGACAAATTCGGCTTCGACGCGGCTATCGATCACCGCGCCTTTGACGACGCGCGCAGCCTGCGCAAGGCGCTTGGTGAAGCCGCCCCTGACGGGATCGACATCTATTTCGAGAACGTCGGCGGGAAGGTCTTCGAGGCGGTGCTGCCGCTGATGAACACCTTCGGGCGCATCCCCGTCTGCGGCATGATCGCGGGCTATAACGCCGGATCGCTGGGCGGAGTCGAAGCCCAGGGCCCCGACCGCCTGCCGATCCTCTGGCGCTCGATCCTCGTCAAGCAGATGTCGATCAATGGCTTCATCATTTCCAACCATTTCGACCACTACCCCGCCTTCCTCAAGGAGGTTGGTCCGATGGTCGCCAGCGGTGAACTGGCCTATCTCGAAGACATCTCCGAGGGGCTGGAAAGCGCGCCCGACGCTTTCGTCTCGATGCTCAAGGGCGGCAACACCGGAAAGCAGATCGTCAAGCTGACCTGAGCGACAGGTCCGTTCGCACCGGCTTGAAGAACACAGTTTCGAAACCGGGTGAGACGTGCCGTCAAAGGCACTCGGCCCCAGCCGCTACGACGCGGCTGGGCGCGCCACATTCCAGCCATATTCCCGCATCTAGCGGAATGGCGCCGGAACACCACCAAATATTGCGAATATGTCTGGCTATATCTTTGAAATGAAATCTTTATTCGTTTCGAATGATGTGCTAGATTTTTTACATAAAAAATAGCCAGTCGAAAAATCGACGGCACTTGAGGCAGAAAAGGCAAGACCCGTGAGGCAGCGCATCACAGTGGCCCGTATGGGTCTTCTTCTCATTGCATTCGCTTGGATGTTCATCATCCTGCCGCTCTCGGTCGCCGCCGCGCCCTACGCCGCGATGGTCATTGATGCGCGCACCGGCGAGGTTCTGCATTCGCGCAACGCCGACACCCGCCTGCACCCGGCTTCCCTGACCAAGATGATGACGCTCTACATCGCCTTCCAGGCCGTGGAGCACGGCGAGATCGACCTCGACACCGAGGTCAGGATCTCGCGCAATGCCGCAGCCGAGCCGCCTTCCAAGCTCGGGCTGAAGGCAGGTCAGACCATCAAGTTCCGCTACCTGATCCGCGCCGCCGCCGTCAAATCGGCCAATGATGCCGCCACGGCTATCGGTGAAGCCATCTCCGGCTCGGAAGCCAAGTTCGCCCGCCGCATGACACGCACGGCCCGGGCCCTCGGCATGACCCGCACGACATTCAAGAACGCGCACGGGCTCACCGAGCAGGGGCACCTGTCGACTGCACGCGACATGACGACGATGGGCCGGCATGTGCTCTATGACTACCCCCAGTATTACAATCTGTTCTCACGCAAATCGACACATGCAGGCTTGCGCACCGTTTACCACACCAATCGGCGCCTCCTGAGCAACTACCGCGGCGCAGACGGGATCAAGACAGGCTACACCCGCGCTGCGGGTTTCAACCTCGTTGCCTCCGCAGAACGCGGCCGCGAGCGCATCATCGCGACGGTCTTCGGCGGACGCTCCACGGCCTCGCGCGATGCCAGGGTGGCCGAGTTGCTTGACATGGGCTTCCAACGCGCCCCGAGCCGCGCACCGATCAACAAGCCGAGCCGACCAGCCTATGCGCCAGATTCCGAAACGATCGTGATCGCCTCGAACGATCAGCGCGTCTCCGGCCCGCAGGGCAAGACAATCCGCCTCGTGACGGCGGTCTCCCGCAGCCTCCGGCCAAGGCTGCGCCCTGGCAGCGAGCCGGAGCCAGCGCCCGTCGTCGTGGCCATGAAAGACGAGATAGCCAAGGCCCTTGCCGAGGCGCAAAGCGCAGAAGCGCAGGACGCCCCGGAGGCCGTGGCCAAGCGTCCTGAACCTTCCGTCAAACCCGAGGCACGCCCCGACGATCTCGTTCTCGCCGCGGTCAAGAGCAACGCGACCGAGCAGGTCGCGAAAGGATCGGCCGCGCCCGAGACGCAAGAGAAAATCCAGGAGGTCGTGACCCGCGTTTCGACCTCCGGCGGCAAGCACTGGGGGATCAATGTCGGCCGCTATACCTCGCGCTACAAGGCTGAGCGCGCCTTGCTCAAGACGGCGCTCAGCGAAATGGAAACGCTCGACGGCACCCTGCGCAAGGTCATCAAGCGCAAACAGGGCTTCGAGGCCAACTTCAACGGGCTTTCGCAAGAGCGCGCCAAGCTCGCCTGCCGCCGCCTGCAAGCGCGTGGCGAGACATGCTTCATGATCGGCCCGGCGAGCTGATCGCGAGCCTTGCGCGTTTCAAGGAACAAGCAGATGAAAACAGAACGAAGCCCCGAGTTTACTCTGGGTCAATCTTTCTTGGGCTTGTCGTCGTATTCGTCCGACAGGATACGCCGGGCGTCACCCTCGGGGTCATCATACTGGTTGGTTTTCAGCGTGTAGATGAAAAAGGCAAGCCCGGCTCCGCCGAGAAGCAGCGAGATGGGTATGAGATAAGTCAGGATATTCACGGTCAGCCCTTCAGGCGCAATGCGTTGAGAGAGACTGTAATCGAAGACGAGGACATGGCCAAGGCGGCAATCAGCGGTGTCGCCAAACCGGCCACCGCCAGGGGCACGGCGATGATGTTGTAGACCGTCGCGATGCGGAAGTTCTCCTTGATCCGCTTCACTGCAGACGCCGCCGTCTCGGCCGCGTCGGCAATCGGCGAGAGATCCCCGCCGAGCAGCACGATGTCACTGGCCACCCTCGCCGCATCGAGCGCGCTGGCCGGCGAGATCGAAACATGCGCCGCCGTCAGCGCCGCCGTGTCGTTGAGCCCGTCCCCAACCATCAGCACCTTGCGACCGTCATCACGCATCCGGGTGATCCGCGCCGCCTTGTCGCCGGGCAATGCTTCGGCGAGATATTCCCCGATGCCGAGCCGCTCGGCCATGTCGCGCACGGCAGACGCGCTGTCACCGGACATGAGGATCACCTCTTTGCCCGCGTCCTTCAACGCCAGAACAGCCTCTTCAGCGCCGTCGCGCAGACGGTCGGCGAAGCGAAACGCCACCGGCATTGCATCACCGCGCTTCAGCCAGGCGCTGGTGCCTTCGTCCGCCCCGGCACCAACCCAGGCAGCCCGGCCAAGCTGCACCTGCACGCCCTCGTGGCGTGCCTCGGTTCCAAAGCCCGGCACTTCATGCAAGTCATCGACGGACGCAGGCGTGATCCCCGCCGCGCGCACCGCCTGGGCAATGGCGCGCGAAAGCGGGTGCGCCGACCCTTCGGCCAAGGCCAGCGCCAGCGCCGCATCCTCGCGAGACATGGCGTCCAGGTTCACAAGCTCGGGCGTTCCCGCCGTCAGCGTCCCGGTCTTGTCAAAGACGACCGTATCCACCTCGGCCAGTCGCTCCAGCGCGGTCGCGTGCTTGATGAGCATGCCCTTGCGAAAGAGCTTGCCGCTCGCCGCCGTGGTCACGGCAGGCACCGCGAGGCCAAGCGCACAGGGGCAGGTTATGATGAGCACCGCTGCGGCGATGTTGAGCGCGGTGCGCATATCGCCCGAGTAGAGCAACCAGCCAAGGAAACTCAGTGCCGAAAGGATATGAACACCCGGCGCATAGAGCTTCGCTGCCGCATCGGCGAGCGAAGTGTAGCGGGAGCGCCCGCTCTCGGCGATGGCCACGAGGTCAGCCATCCGATGAAGCGAGGTATCCTCGCCGACAGCCGTCGCGCGGATTTGCACAGGTCCGGTCAGGTTCACCTCGCCGGCCGAAACGCCTTGTCCCTCTTGGGCAAAGACAGGCAGGCTCTCGCCGGTGAGAAGCGAGCGGTCCAGCTCGGAGCGGCCTTGGATAATCTCGCCGTCGACGGGCATGCGCCCGCCGGGGCGCACAAGGATCACATCGCCGATCCGCAGCTCCGCCGCAGGCACTTCGCGTGGCTCACCCTCCTCGATACGCCAGGCGCGCGGCACTTCCAGCGCCGCCAGCTCCTCGGCTGCAGAACGGGCAATCGCCCGCGTGCGATGATCGAGGTAGCGGCCCGCCAGCAGGAAGAAGGTGAGGGCCAACGCCGCGTCGAAATAGGCGTGCTTGCCTGAGAGCGATGTCTCCCAGAGCGAGGTGACCACCGCGAGCACGATTGCCAGCACGATCGGCACATCCATGTTGAGCCGCTTCACCTTGAGCGCGCTCCATGCACTGCGAAAGAAAGGCTGGCCGGAAAAGGCGATCGTCGGCAAGGCGATCGCTGCCGAGATCCAGTGAAACAGATCGCGTGTCGCATCCGCAGCGCCCGCCCATACGGAAACGCTCAACAGCATGACATTCATCGAGGCGAACCCGGCGACTGCAAGACGCATCAGAAGCTCGCGCCCCGCGCGGTCCGTCTGCGTGGCGCTCAGCGTGCCCGCATCGAGCTCATGCGCCTCGTAGCCGATCTCCTCGAGCGCCTCCATGAGGCTTGCCGCGGTCACTTCCGGCTCGGCCTCGATAGTCGCGCGTTTCAGCGTGAGGTTCACCCGCGCCTCTCTAACGCCCGGCACCTGCGCAAGCCGCCTCTCCACGGCCGAGATACAACCCGCGCAATGGATCGTCGGCAAGCTGAGCGCGAGCTTCGAATCCTCGAGTTTGCCGCTGTTTTCGACCAGCGCCTTCGCGGCGGGAGCCGCATCACAGGCCGGGCAGGCCGATACGCCGGGGGTGATCGCCGATCCCATTTCGCTCACTTCACGTAAAGCACCAGCCGCTGGGCGAACTCCGTGCCATCCTCGGCCCTGGCCTCCATGCGAATATTCCAGTTACCGTCTTCCAGCACGATCGGCGCAACGAACCTGCGCCCGTCGTGGCTGAGTGCGAGCACCGTATCGTCCTGCTTGTGAGTCGCTCGGCCGAGCACGGCTTCAAGCTCGACGGGGCGCACGGGGTTCCCATCCCGGTCATTGATCGCCAGATGCAAAACGCCATCTTCGTGATCGGCCGATACGGTCCA
>JAWLEL010000003.1:0-6945 GCA_041686165.1 Lentibacter sp. | reverse complement strand
GAGCACGGCTTCAAGCTCGACGGGGCGCACGGGGTTCCCATCCCGGTCATTGATCGCCAGATGCAAAACGCCATCTTCGTGATCGGCCGATACGGTCCAACCCAACGCCTCCTGCGCAGTCCGGCGATCATCAAAGCTCTGGCTGGCGACATAGGAGTTCTTCACCTCCAGGCCGGGGAAGGTTTTGACTGCGTTGGTGGCCAGCATCGCGTTGGCACCGAAGATCGCGGTGAAGGCCAGAACGAAGCTGACCAGCGCATGCCCGCCGCGAAACCCGCCGCTATTCGAGACCGAATAGCTCATAACCGCCGCAGCGCCGGCGAAACCGCCAAGCACCGCGAGCAGGAACCACAGGAACGATCCGCCCAGCATCTGGCCCAGCGTGAAACCGCCAAAGAGCCCTGCTGCCGTCGCAATGGCCGCAACGAGATAGAGCGCGAGGAAGTAGATAAAGCCGCCTCCTTTGCCGGACTCTTGGCTCATATCGCTCATCAGTTGATCCTCCCGTTGAATATTGTGTCCTTGTAGGCACGTTCACCATTGCTGTTGTCTTCCACCCAGAGGCGGATGTCGGTGCGCTCGCTCTCGGCAGGCTCCGACCCCGGAGGCGCAATCACGTAGGTCCGCACCAGCCGCATCGAGTCGGCAGGCACGGTCACTGCCTCGTAGGGGCTGCCCTCGACCTGAATGCGCAGCGTCGGGTCGCCCTTGACGCTCAGGCGGAAGGGGCGCTCTTCACCGTGCTTGTTTCGCAGGCGAACTTCGTAGACGTTGCGGATCGAGCCGTCAGAGAGAGTAACAAAGGTGGGGTTGCGCACGGGCGACACCGTCAGCTCGATATCCGAGCGGATGAAGAGCGCGAAGACCAGGAGCACCCCGACGAGCGACCAGAGCGACGTGTAAAGGATCGTCCGCGGTCGCAGCACGTGCTGCCAGACCGGCTTTGGCTCCTTGCCCTCGCGCTCACCAACCTCGTCCGTGAGCGCCATGTAGTCGATGAGCCCGCGTGGCTTGCCGATCCTGTCCATCACCTCGTCGCAAGCGTCGATGCACAGCGCGCAGGTGATGCATTCCATCTGCTGCCCATCACGGATGTCGATCCCCATGGGGCAGACATTCACGCAGGCCATGCAGTCGATGCAATCGCCCTGATCCGGATCAAGCTGCCCCTTGCGCATCTTGCCGCGCGGCTCGCCGCGCCACTCGCGATAGCCGACGGTCAGAGTGTCTTCGTCCATCATCGCGGCCTGAATCCGCGGCCAGGGGCAGGCATAGATACATATCTGCTCACGCGCGAAACCGCCGAAGAAGAAGGTCGTGCCGGTCAGGATGGCGATGGTGGTATAGGCGATGGGATGCGCCGTGCCCTGCACGAGATCGACGGCCAGTGTCGGTGCATCGGTGAAGTAGAAGACCCAGGCACCGCCCGTCGCGAGCGCGATCAGGAGCCAGGTTGTCCATTTCATCAACCGGAGCCGTAGCTTTCGCAAGTCGAATTTCTTCTGGCGATGCAGACGCAGGCGCGCGTTGCGGTCGCCTTCGATCCAGCGTTCAACGAGGATGAACAGATCGGTCCAGACTGTCTGCGGGCAGGCATAGCCACACCAGACCCGGCCCAGCGCGGAAGTGAAGAGGAAAAGCCCCAGCCCCGCCATGACGAGCAGGCCGGCGACGAAATAGAACTCGTGCGGCCAGATCTCGATCCAGAAAAAGTAAAAGCGCCGATTGGCCAGATCGAGCAGGACAGCCTGATCGGGAAGCTCCGCCCCCCGATCCCACCTCAGCCAGGGCGTGATGTAGTAGATACCCAGCATCACGGCCATCAGGGCCCACTTCAGGTTACGAAACTTGCCGTAGACCTTGCGCGGGAAGATAGGCTCTCTGGCGGCATAAAGGCTTGGCGGGTTTGATTGCGAGTCGGCCACGATCGAGACTCCGGATTCTGGTGTTCATTGCCAGTCTTGTCGCAGCAGGAGCGCGCGACAACCTTGATGCAAATCAAATACTGTATCGCAAACTAATCTTTCTTCGGAAGCGGCTTCCAACCCACGGCCCGCGCCTTGCCGCGCCGGGCTCTCTGGCGGCGACCGGTGCTGTGAGCGTAGGGCTTGCCGGACACCCGGCATAGGACACGCAGGGATCCTTCGACCCGAAAAGAGACCCCCCGCAAGGCAGGGCCTCACGGGGGGTCGAATAAGTGACACCGGGCTTCCAGGAAACGCGCGAACAGGACGGAAGCGCCGGTGCCCTTTCCGGCGGCCCTCAGGCCGCAGGAAGCCCTCTACTCACCGCCACCAAGCTGGTGAACATAAGTTGCAACGGCGCGAATTTCCGCCTCACTCAGGCGGTCCTTCCAGCCGGGCATGACGCCGTAACGCGAGTTGTAGACCGTGTCATACAGCGTCTCGTAGTCACCTCCATAGAGCCAGATCGCATCTGCCAGGTTCGGTGCGCCCTGGTTGCGATCACCCGAGGCGTCTTCCATGTGGCATGAAGCGCAGTTGTCCATGTAGACAACCTCGCCCGCCTCAACCATCGAGGGGTCTTGCGGTGGGTAGACATTCGGTGTCAGTGACATGACATAATTCACCACCTGCTCGATTTCCTCCTCTGGGAGGTAATCGTCGCCGAAGGCGGGCATCTGCGAGAAGCGCGTGTCGAGATCGGCCTCGTGGCGAATGCCGTGCAGGAGCGTCTGATGGATGTCTTCCATCGTGCCGCCCCAGAGCCAAGAGTCATCCTGAAGGTTGGGATAGCCCTTCGCACCGGCACCATTGGTCTGGTGACACTGGGCGCACCATGTCTTGAACACGGCGTTGCCCGCCGAGGTGGCATAGGTGCGCAGCTCGTCATCTTCGGTGATCGCCGCCAGCTCGACAGAGGCGAGCTTCTCGTTGATCTCGGCATTCTGAGCCTCCGCCGAGGCGATCTCTGCGGCCACTTCTGCGCGCGTCGAATAGCCCAGATAGCCTGCCGTGGCATCCTTGATGCCAGGCCATGCCGGGTAAGCGATCGTGTACCAGATGCCCCAGACGATCGTGGCGTAGAATATCCAGAGCCACCATCTGGGAAGCGGGTTGTTGAATTCCTCGATCCCGTCCCAGCTGTGGCCGGTGGTATCCGGATCTTGTTTCTTTTCTGGTTTCTTAGCCATGTCTTAGGCCTCCTTGTCGCCACTGACGCGCGCGGGCTTGTCTTCATCGCCACTGTCGGGCGCGGGCTTGTCTTCGTGCCGAAACGGGATGTTCGCGACATCACGATATGTCTTGCTCGACCCAGGCCGGAACAGGACCCAGAGGGCCATGCTCACGAAGAAGATGAAAAGAAAGAGCAGCATCCAGCTGTCGGCAAATTCACGCAGGAAGGAATAGGTTTCCATGATGTGCTCCTCAGCGGCTCGCATCGGCGGTAAAGGTCGAGAAATCGACCAGCGTGCCGAGCATTTGCATGTAGGCGATCAGAGCGTCCGCTTCCGAGATGCCGGGCTGGCCATCGAAGTTGCGCACGTTGACGTTCTCGCCATAGCGTTCCAACAGCCCGTCATAGTCGCTGTCCGGGTCCGCCTGGGCCAGGAAATCCGCCTGTGCATTGCCGATCATCTCCTCCGAATAGGGCACACCCACGAAGGCATGTGTCTGGAGAAGATCACCGACATGTTCGCCGTCGATCATCCGGTTCTCGAGGAAGCCGTATTTCGGCATGACCGATTCCGGAACGACCGATTGCGGATCGCGCAGGTGGTCGACATGCCATTCGTCCGAGTAGCGATCACCGACGCGGGCCAGGTCGGGCCCGGTCCGCTTGGAGCCCCACTGGAACGGGTGATCATACTGGCTTTCAGCCGCGAGGCTGTAATGGCCATACCGCTCGACCTCGTCGCGCATCGGGCGGACCATCTGGCTGTGGCAGACATAGCAGCCCTCGCGGACGTAGATGTCACGCCCGGCCAGTTCGAGCGGGGTGTAGGGGCGCATGCCGTCCACATCCTCGATCGTGTTCTCCAGCCAGAAGAGCGGTGCGATCTGGACGATGCCGCCGATCGTGACCACGAGGAAGGCGAAGATCGCAAGCAGCGTGACGTTGCGTTCGAGCACCGCGTGTTTGTCAAGAATAGCCATTCTCGAGCCCTCCTTATTCAGCCGGGACGACATTGTTCGTGGCTTCCACTGCGGGAGCCTTGCGAACTGTCATCCAGAGATTGTAGCACATGATGATCGCACCGGTGAGGAAGAGGACCCCGCCCAATCCGCGCACCACATACATCGGGAACTTGGCGCTCACGGTGTCTGCAAACGAGTTCACGAGGAAACCGTTGGCATCGACTTCACGCCACATCAGGCCTTCCATGATCCCGGTGACCCACATCGAGGCCGCGTAGAGAATGATGCCGATCGTGGCGAGCCAGAAGTGCCAGCTCACGAGACGCAGGCTGTAGAGCCCTTCGCGGTTCCAGAGCCTGGGCACGAGGAAGTAGAGCGCGCCGAAAGTGATCATGCCGTTCCAGCCAAGCGCGCCGGAATGCACGTGACCGATGGTCCAGTCGGTGTAGTGAGACAGCGAGTTGACCGCGCGGATCGACATCATCGGGCCTTCGAAGGTGGACATGCCGTAGAAGCCGACCGAGATCACCATCATGCGGATGATCGGATCGGTGCGCAGCTTGTCCCAGGCGCCCGAAAGCGTCATCAGCCCGTTGATCATGCCGCCCCAGGACGGCATCCAGAGCACGATCGAGAACACCATGCCCAGCGTCGAGGCCCAGTCAGGCAGCGCGGTATAGTGCAGATGGTGCGGACCGGCCCAGATATAGATGAAGATCAGCGCCCAGAAGTGGATGATCGACAGCTTGTAGCTGAACACCGGGCGTTCGGCCTGTTTCGGGATGAAGTAATACATCATGCCGAGGAAGCCCGCGGTCAGGAAGAAGCCCACGGCGTTGTGGCCATACCACCACTGAACCATGGCGTCCTGCACACCCGAGAAGACCTGGACCGACTTCGAGCCGAAGACCGAGACGGGAATGCTCAGGTTGTTGACGATGTGAAGCATCGCGACCGTGAGGATGAAGGACAGGTAGAACCAGTTGGCCACATAGATATGCGGCTCCTTGCGCTTGACGAGCGTGCCGACGAAGACCGCGAGGTAAGCCACCCAGACGATGGTCAGCCACCAGTCCACATACCACTCAGGCTCTGCGTATTCCTTCGACTGCGTCGCGCCGAGCAAATAACCGGTTGCCGCAAGAACGATCATGAGCTGGAAGCCCCAGAACACGAACCAAGCCAGGTTGCCGCCCCAGAGCCGCGCCGCGCTGGTGCGTTGCACGACATAGAAGGACGTCGCGATGAGCGCGTTGCCACCGAATGCGAAGATCACCGCACTCGTATGCAGCGGCCGCAGCCGTCCGAAATTCGCATAGCCCTGCGCCCATTCGAAATTGAGCTGCGGAAAGGCGAGCTGGAAGGCGATCACGACACCGACGAGAAAACCGACAACGCCCCAGAGCGCTGTCGCGATCACACCGGCGCGCACGACGCCGTCCATATACTCTCCGGACAGATCGACCTTCACGACCGGCTCGTCAGTGTTGCGCAGCGTCCAGATGAAAAGCCCACCTGCGACGAGCGCAACCGTCAGCGCGTTCACCAGATAGGCGATGTCACGCGCATAGTTGGCCGCGATGAGCGCAAAGAGTGCGATCAGCCCCAGCACAACCAGCTTGATGTAGTTACCCATTGTTCGTCCCTTCGTCTTGTCCTTGCGCGATTCGACGCCGCGCAAAGGGGGATTTGACTGGGGTCTTTTTCTGCGGATGCACGCTGAGCCGCCTTGATCTGCATCAAGAAGCCCGGCTGATTTTCTTGATCCAGTTCAAAGAACGTCAAGCCGACAGGCGCTACTTTCTCCCTCATGAGACCGCTGCGGAGGACTGCACATGTCATACAATACGATTTTCACCGCGCTGACAGACGAAGCGCTCGCCAGCCCGCTCCTGGGCCATGCAACCGCTCTCGCCAAGGCTGGCGAGGCGCATCTCGAGGTGCTCTGCCTTGGCGTTGATCGAAGCCAGACCGGCTATTACTACGCGGGGGCCAATGCACTCGTGATCCAGGAAGTGCTTGAAAAAGCTCAGCAAGATGCCGAAACGCTTGCAAAAAACGTCAAAGCCGAGCTGGAAAAGACGGATATTCTGTGGAGCTGCGATGACGGCATGGCGCAATTGCCCGACATCGGGCGACACGCAGGCAACCGGGCGCGCTTCTCCGACCTGGCCGTATTGCCCACGCCCTATGGCAAGGACCGCGGCCCCGAGCAGGAAGCCCTCGTCGAATCGGTGCTTTTCGAAGCGAATGTGCCGCTCATCATCGTTCCGGAAAAGTCGCCGCCCAAGACCAGCTTCGATACGGTGGTCATCGGGTGGAACGAGAGCGACGAGGCGCTGACGGCCGTGCGCGCGGCGCTGCCGCTTCTCAGGCAGGCCCGGAAGGTTCATGTCGTCGTGGTCGACCCGCCGAGGCATGGCCCGAACCGTTCCGATCCGGGCGGGCTGCTTTCGGTCTGGCTCGCGCGCCATGGCGTCCATGCCGAGATTGACGTGCTCGCCAAGACCATGCCACGCGTCTCCGATGTGCTGATGCGCCACGCCGATGATGTCTCGGCCGATCTCGTCGTGATGGGCGCCTATGGCCACTCGCGCTTTCGCGAGGCGATCCTGGGTGGCGCCACGCGCTACATGCTGGAGCAAAGCAAGCTGCCCGTCTTCATGGCGCACTGACCATTCGAATTTGCTTCGCAAATCCGACCCGCGCGCGGCTCACGCCGCGCGCGGCCTTTAGATTGCGGGGTATCCGGACTTCATGGTTGGTTTCGCCGGAGCTGAAACACGGCAAGGTTTTTCCGGTTGTGCTGATATGGGCGGGCCCCGAGTGGCCGCAGGAGCCCCGG
>JAWLEL010000184.1:0-5669 GCA_041686165.1 Lentibacter sp. | reverse complement strand
GTGCGCGCCAACTACCTCGCCTCGCCACCCCTCGTCGTGGCCTATGCGCTGGCAGGCGACATGAATATCGACATCTCGCGTGACCCGCTCGGCCAGGACAAGGACGGCAATGATGTCTTCCTCAAGGATATCTGGCCCAGCCAGGCCGAGATCGCCGCGCTTGTCGAGAAGACCGTCACGCGCGACGCCTTCCAGGACAAATACGCCGATGTCTTCAAGGGCGACGAGAAGTGGCAATCGGTCGAGACGACAGACGCCCAGACATATGACTGGCCGCCGCAGTCGACCTACATCCAGAACCCGCCCTACTTCCAGGGCATGTCGAAAGAACCCGGCAAGATCACCAATATCGAGAACGCCTCGGTCCTGGCCGTGCTCGGCGACATGATCACGACCGACCACATCTCGCCCGCGGGCTCCTTCAAGGAGACGACACCCGCAGGACAGTATCTCGTCGACCGTCAGGTTCCCGTGCGCGAATTCAACTCCTATGGCTCGCGTCGCGGCAACCACGAAGTCATGATGCGCGGCACCTTCGCCAATATCCGCATCAAGAACGAGATGCTGGACGATGTCGAAGGCGGCTACACGCTCGGCCCGGATGGCGCGCAAACCTCGATCTACGACGCGGCCATGGCCTACCAGGAGCAGGGCACGCCGCTGGTGATCTTCGGCGGCGAGCAATACGGCGCCGGCTCGAGCCGCGACTGGGCGGCGAAGGGCACGAACCTTCTCGGCGTCAAGGCCGTGATCGCGGAAAGCTTCGAGCGCATTCACCGCTCGAACCTCGTCGGCATGGGCGTGATCCCCTTCGAGTTCACCGGCGGTGACACGCGCAAGACGCTCGGCCTCACCGGCAAGGAAAGCGTCTCGATTTCCGGCCTAGACACGATCAAGCCGCAACAGGAGGTGCCCTGCACCATCACCTATGAGGACGGCAGCTCGAAAGAGATCGCGATCAAATGCCGGATCGATACGGCCATCGAGATCGAATACATCGAGCACGGCGGCGTTCTGCACTACGTGCTGCGCAACCTTGCCAAGGCCTGACCGCCTCGAAAACGACAAGACCAAGGGCCCCACACGCGGGGCCCTTTCTCGTTTTCGAGCCTTTTTTCTTGCTGTAAATATCCCGGGGGTCCGGGGGCAGCGCCCCCGGCACCGCGACGCGGCGAAGCCGCGGCGCAATCCTCTTGGGACGAAGGCTCAGGCGCACGTCAAGCGCGCAGCCTCTCCCCCCGCGGATCAAACGGTGGCTCTTTCAGTATCCGCGCCTTGTGAGGCTGCCCGAGAACCATGACGTCCACGTCCTCGCCCTGGAAATCCCCCGTCACGAAGCCGAGCGCGAGACTCATGTCGACACTGTAGCCATAGGCCCCCGAGGTGACCCGCCCCAGCGGCCGGTCTCCCGCGAAGATCGGCTCTCCACCTGTCGCATCGGCATTGGAAGCCGTCACATCCGCCTCGTCCAGCGCCAGGAGCACGAGCTTCTCACGCGGCGCCTTGCCCATCACGTCAGCACAGGCCGGTTTGTTCAGAAAGTCGTCCTTGTCCAACTTGCAAAGCCGCTCGAGTCCCACTTCCTGTGGCCAGTATTCGGGGCTGTATTCGCGGCTCCAGGAGCCATAGCCCTTCTCGATGCGCAGGCTCATCAGGGCGCGGCTGCCCACCGGCCCCGCGCCGAAGACCCGGCCCGCCTCGATCAGCGCGTCATAGAGCCTGAGCTGGTCTTGCGTGCGGCAATGCAGCTCCCAGCCCAGATCGCCCGTGAAGCTCACCCTGAGCGCAAGGCAGTCGACCCCGGCAATCTCGATCCGCTTCGAGCGCATGAAGCGGAAGTCCTCGGTCTCGAAGCTGGCATTGGACAGCCGTGCCAGCAGCGCGCGGCTTTTCGGCCCGGCCACGTTGAAGCCGCAGATGGCCTCGGTCATGCTCTCGAATATCGTCCCCTCGGGCAGCGGCACAGCGTCATAGAAGCGCTTCTGGTAGCGCTCGGCCATGCCCGAGGAGACGATCCAGTATTCATCCTCCGCCAGCTTGGTCACGGTCGCATCGCCCGCGATGCCCCCGCGCACGCCGATAAGCGGCGTAAGACACGAGCGGCCCACCTCAGAGGGCATCTTGTTGGCGAAGACGGCATTGAGCCAGTCCTCCGCGCCGGGGCCTTTCACGCGGTATTTCGCGAAGTTGGAGATGTCGATGATCCCGGCATGCTCGCGCAGCATCCGGCATTCCGCCCCCACCGGGCCCCACCAGTTCTGCCGGGTGAAGCCGTCGGTGTCCTTCTGGCCCGGCTCCGGAGCGAACCAGAGCGGATGCTCCCAGCCGTAATTGAGCCCCATGACCGCGCCGAGCTCCTTCTGGCGCTCGAAGACCGGGCGTGTGCGCACGGGCCGGCCGGCCGCGCGCTCCTCGTTCGGGAAATGGATCTTGAAGCGATGCGCGTAAACGTCGCGCACGCGCGCCTTCGTGAAGGCCTTGTCGGCCCAGTCGCCGAAGCGTGCCATGTCCCAGGCGAACATGTCATAGCGCATCTCGCCTTGCGTGATCCAGTCGGCCACCATGAGCCCCATGCCGGCGCTCTGCGAAAAGCCCGGGATGATCCCGCCACACATGAAATAGCCCTTGCGCTCTGGCACCGGCCCGAGAATCACGTTGCTGTCCGGCGACCAGATCATCGGCCCGTTGATCACCCGCTTGATCCCCGCCTCGGCAGCCACGGGCACACGGTCCATCGCGCGCATCACGTTCTCCATGATCCGCTCCAGATCGTCGGGAAAAAGATCATGCGCGAAGTCCAGCGGCGTGCCGTCCTCGGCCCAGAAGCGCATGTCCTTCTCATAGGCCCCGATCAGCAGGCCCTTGCCCTCCTGGCGCATGTAATATTCGCCGTCCCGGTCCGCGACCGAGGGCAGCCGCCGCCCCGCGGCCGCGACCTCCGGGATGGTTTCGGTGACGAAATACTGGTGCTCCGTCGGCTGGAGCGGCACCTCGACCCCGGCCATCGCGGCCACTTCGCGCCCCCAGAGCCCCGCCGCGTTGATCACCCAGGGCGTGCGTATCTCGCCCTTGGGTGTCTCGACCACCCATGTGCCGTTCGGCTCCTGCACGGTTGCAGTGACGGGCGTGAAGCGGTGAATTTCCGCCCCCCGCTGGCGCGCGCCCTGCGCATAGGCATTGGTTACGCCCGAAGGGTCCACGTTGCCGCCCGAGGGCTCCCACATGATGCAGCGGATGCCGTCGAAATTGACCAGCGGGTGTTTCTTTTCGGCCTCGGCGCGGGATATCTCGTGAAACTCCATCCCGTAAAGCCGCGCCTTGGCCTCCTGCAGCTTGAGCTGGTGCTCGCGCTCCTCGGTCTGCGCGAGATAGAGCGAGCCGGGCTGGAAGACGCCGCAGCTCTGGCCCGTTTCCGCCTCGAGGCTGTTGTAAAGGTCCATCGTGTAGTGCTGGAGCCGCGAGATATTGGCGCTGTCGTGCAGCCCGTGAATGCCCGCCGCCGCGTGCCACGTGGAGCCACTCGTCAGCTCGTCGCGTTCGAGCAGGACGACATCGCTCCAGCCCATCTTCGTCAGGTGATAAAGGATCGAACATCCGATCAAACCGCCCCCGATCACGACCGCCTGTGCCTCGTTGCGCATCTGGCAAACCTTCTTTTCGTTTCATCTGCCGGGCAAGATGCACGAGTCAGCCCCGCGGTATTTGCCTCAAGGCGACATTTCGAGTCGGAAAGATTGCTCCTGCCGGCGGGGAAGCCGCGCGGGGCTCTACAAGCGCGCTTGCGGATGTCGCAGTCTTCAAACCCAGTGAACAGCCAGCCTTACCAAGGATGAAAACACGTGCTACCTCCTCACGAGCGACAAATCATGTCGTTCTTTGACCAGCGATCCAATCGGCGCATCTGCGATCCTGGCGTCAACAAGCAGGGAGATACACATGCAAACCTCAACTCGCGTGGCCGTAATCGGCGGGGGCGTTGTCGGCGTCTCGGTGTTGTATCATCTGACCAAGCTGGGCTGGTCCGACGTCATGCTGATCGAACGTTCCGATCTCACATCAGGCAGCACGTGGCACGCCGCCGGCGGGTTTCATACGCTCAACGGCGATACCAACATGGCCGCCCTGCAAGGCTACACGATCAATCTCTACAAGGAACTCGAGGAGCTCACGGGACTGAGCTGCGGGTTGCACCATGTCGGCGGCGTCACGCTGGCGGACAACAAGGACCGTTTCGACATGCTGCTGGCCGAGCGCGCCAAGCACCGTTTCATGGGGCTGGAGACGGAGATCGTCACCCCCGACGAGATTCGCGAGATCGCGCCGGTGACCAACACCGAGGGCATCCTCGGCGCGCTTTACGACCCGCTCGATGGCCACCTCGACCCCTCCGGCACGACCCATGCCTATGCCAAGGCCGCGCGCATGGGCGGCGCGACGATCGAGACCCATTGCAAGGTGATCGAGACCAACCAGCGCAGCGACGGCACATGGGACGTGGTGACCGAGAAAGGCACGGTGCATGCCGAGCACATCGTCAATGCCGGCGGCCTCTGGGCGCGTGAAGTGGGCGCCATGGCGGGCGTCTACCTGCCGCTGCACCCGATGGAACACCAGTATATCGTCACCGACGAGGTGCCGCTCATCAAGGAGATGATGGCGGACGGGCGCGAACACCCGCATGTGATGGACCCGGCGGGCGAAAGCTACCTGCGCCAAGAGGGCAAGGGGCTGTGCATCGGCTTCTATGAGCAGCCCTGCCGCGCCTGGGCCATCGACGGGACGGCCTGGGATTTCGGCCACGAGCTGCTTCCGGACGATTTCGACAAGATCGAGGACAGCATCGATTTTGCCTACAGACGGTTCCCCGATCTGGAGCGCGCAGGTGTCAAATCGGTCATTCACGGCCCCTTCACCTTCGCCCCCGACGGCAACCCGCTCGTCGGCCCCGTGCCGGGCATGCGCAACTACTGGTCGGCCTGCGGCGTCATGGCCGGGTTCAGCCAGGGTGGCGGCGTCGGGCTGATGCTCGCGCAATGGATGGTGGAAGGCGAATGCGAGCGTGACACCACGGCGATGGACGTGGCCCGCTACGGCGACTGGATCACACCGGGCTACACGCTGCCAAAGGTCATCGAGAACTACCAGAAGCGCTTCTCCGTGGCCTATCCAAACGAGGAGCTGCCCGCCGCGCGCCCGTTCCGGCAAACGCCGATGTATGACATCTTCACCGAGATGGGCGCGGTCTGGGGCCATCAATATGGCCTCGAAGTGGTCAACTACTACGCGCAAGGAGACGAGCCGACCTTCGAGACCCCGAGCTTCCGCCGTTCCGATGCCTGGGACGCCACCAAGCGCGAGGTCCAAGGCGTGCGCGGCGGCGTCGGCATCAACGAGGTGCATAATTTCGGCAAGTATCTCGTCACCGGCCCCAATGCGCGCACCTGGCTCGATAGCGTGATGGCCGGCCGCGTGCCCAAGGCGGGCCGCCTCTCGCTCACGCCGATGCTCAGCCCCAAGGGCCGTATCATCGGCGATTTCACCATCTCCTGCTTTTCCGAAGAGGCCTTCCAGCTCACCGCCTCCTATGGCAGCCAGGCCTTTCACATGCGCTGGTTCGAGCAGAACGAGATGGAGGGCGTCCATGTCGAGAACATCTCCGACAAGCTCAA
>JAWLEL010000002.1:15510-24942 GCA_041686165.1 Lentibacter sp. | reverse complement strand
CAGATCGGCTATGTCTTCCAGGAGCCTAGGCTCTTCCCGCACATGAGCGTTGAAAAGAACTTGCGCTTTGCCGAGCGGTTTGTGCGCGGCGCGAGCGACGATGACATGGCGCGGCGGATCATCGAAATGCTCGGCATCAGTCACTTGCTCGAGCGCCGACCTGCGAAGCTCTCGGGGGGGGAACAGGGGCGTGTTGCCCTGGGCCGGGCGCTTCTCGCGCGTCCAAGGCTGCTGCTTGCCGATGAGCCCCTGGCTGCGCTCGACCCGGCACGCAAGGCGGAGCTCTTGCCCTATTTTGAGCGGCTACGTGATGCCGAGGAGCTGCCCATCCTATATGTCACCCATTCTGTGTCCGAGCTCGGCCGGCTGGCGTCGGAAGTGCTTACAATCGACGCCGGGACTGCGATCGGGACCATGAGCAGCGAGGCGGCGCTTGCCGATCCGGCAATCATGCCTGGCGGTGTGCGAGGTGTCGGCGCGCTTGTCCATGCCAAGTTGGCCGCGCAGCACGAGGATGGTCTCAGCGAGTTGGATGCAGGAGGCGCAAGGCTGTTCCTGCCTCGGATAAAGCAGGAGATTGGTGCCGCCCTGCGCCTGCGGATCGCCGCGCAGGATGTGATCTTGGCGCGCGAGGAGCCACGTGGGCTCTCGGCGCTCAATATCCTGGAGGGAACGGTCAAGCGCCTGCGTATCGGGGCGGGGCCGGGTGCGATCGTCAGCCTTGAGACGCCAGCTGGCGAAATCCAGGCCCGGATTACGCGGCGCTCGGCGCGCGCGCTCGAGCTGGCTGAGGGTGTTCAGGCCTTTGCCATCGTCAAGACAGTGTCCGTGGCACGCGAGGATATCGGGCCGGACGGTTGATGTTTTCAGGCGATGGGCATGTTGTACTTGATGAACGGCGTCAGTTCGGCGACTTGGTCATAAAGGCGGCGCGCGGTATGGTTGAAATCCTGCGTGAGCCAGTAGACGCCCGTAGCGCCTTCCTTCGTCGCGCTCTCATGGACCGCTGCGATCAACGCGCGGCCTGCGCCCGTGCCCCGGGCTACCTCAGCCACGAAGAGATCCTGCAAGTAGCAGGTATTTGCCTCGGACCACATGTGGCGATGAAAGAGATAATGCGTTAACCCGATGACAGCCCCGTCTTTCTCCGCCAGCAACCCATTGAACTCCTGCGGATCGTCGCTCAGCAGACGGGAGAAGGCGCTGTCGAACAGTGCTTCGGGGCGGGAAGTTTCGTAGAAGGTCAGATAATCGGTGAAGAGCCGTTGCCAGGCGGCGCGGTCATCAGTTCTGACGGGCCGGATCAAGAGATCACTCATGTAGATACCACGTCGGGGGACTCGAGGCCAAGGAGAGCCCGGCAGGTCTCGAGCGCGGATCTGTCGGCCGGGTGGATCGCGCCCGAAGCTGCTACACCTTGGGCGATGGTATCGGCATGCGCCAAGAGCGCGCCGGGCGCAAGGTCGTCCAGGCTTCGGGCAAGCACCTCTTCGCATGGCGCGGGAGCGCAGGCTTCGGCCCCGGTGTCTTCGGGCAGGGCGAGCGCCGACAACTGCCTGTCTTCGAGGGCTTGCAGCGCGGCGCGCCTGGCCGCATCGAGGCCGATCTCGAGCGGAGCTCCCGGGACATGCGACAGGTATAGATGGCGCAGCCGTGTGGCCCCATAGAAGTTGAGCAACTCCGACAGGCTCGGAGCAACGCCCTGCTCCTGCGCGCATGGAGAGGCTGTGTTATTTCCTCGAGGTTTGACCGGGTCGATCAGGCAGACTGAGAGTGCAGCGTCGCCATCGCTGAGCAATGATACAGCCGCTTTCAGGCCCGGCGCGTAGGAGGCGTGATCGCGGCGGAACACGTCTATCAGAAGCGCATAGCCGCGCGATATCTTGCCGGCATGATATGCCAGGTCGTTGGCAAAGTAGGTGGGGTGTCCGTCGCCGCCGGTGAGAGGGCGCTTGCGGATGTCGCCGGCGGTGTCAGTGGCCAGAAAGGCCCGCCCCGAAGGGGGCAGATCGTTCGTTTGCAAGGGTTGATCATCGTCGGCGAAGAGAAGCCCGCGCTCTGCGAACTGCGCGAGCATCTCTTCGCGCGCCAGGCCAAGGCCGAGCGTGCTTTCGCGGCTGAACAGGTCGAATGTGACTCCAAGCACCGAGAGATCACTGCGGATCATGTCGAGAGCGACATCAATGGAGGCCTCGCGCAAGGCGGAAAGCCAACGTTCCTCCGGGGCGCCGAGCAGGCTGGCGTCGATCCGCTGCCGGACCTTTCCAGCGAGCTTTGAGACGTCGTCGTGGGTGAACTCATGTGGCGCGATACAGCGCGCATAAACGCCGCGGGCGAGCGCATCGAGCTGTGGGCCGGTGTCGTTTACGAAATATTCGCGCGTGACCTCCCACCCGAAATGCGTCAGCAGGTTGCTCAGGACATCCCCGGTGACGGCGGCATAGCCGTCTTCGGGGCGCAAGGCACGCGTCGGATAGGCCGAGACGAACTCGACATTGGCGCTTCGGCCCGCGCCACGGGAGTGGTTCCGAGCAATGGTCATGGCGCTTTGCTAGCAGGAAAACCGGGGCAAGGGAATTCGGGAAGGGTGCGATTTGCCCCTTTTCCTTGGGGGCTCACCTGCTCTATGTAGACGCGACTTTCCAAACCCCGCGAAGAGGCAGCGCGCCATGAAGACGACATTGATCGACAGATTGCAGCAGAGCGTGACCGAGGCTTTCGAAGCAGCCGGCTACGAGGCGAAGTTTGGCGCGGTCCGTGTGTCCGATCGGCCAGATCTGGCGGATTTTCAATGCAACGGGTTGATGGGCGTGGCCAAGAGCCAGAAGATGAATCCTGCGCTGGCGGGTGAGACGGTCATGGAGAAGCTCGACCTCGGGGGGATGTTTGCAGCCGAATTCGTGAAGCCGGGCTTTCTGAACTTTCGCGCAACCGGAAAGGCGTTGACGGAGGCAGTCGCCGCGCAGGTTGCCGATCCGCGTGCCCTTGCGCAGGAAGCGGCCTCGCCAGCGAAGATAATGGTCGATTACGGCGGACCGAACCTGGCGAAGGAAATGCATGTGGGGCACCTGCGCTCGGCCATCGTGGGGCAGGGGCTGATCAACCTGCTTGCCTTTGCCGGGCATGACGTTGTCAGCGATGTCCACCTGGGCGATTGGGGTCTTCAGATCGGCCAGCTCATCAGCCAGATCGAGGAGGTGCGCCCCGACCTCTTCGAGGAGGAAGTGCGCGCGCCGCTGACCATGGAGAACCTGCAGGAATGGTATCCGCAGGCCTCGGCCAAGTCGAAGGCGGACGAGGCCTTCCGCGACCGTGCGCGCAAGGCGACCTCGGCGCTGCAGGCTGGAGACGAGCAATACATGCGCCTCTGGCGACGGATCGTTGAGGTGAGCAAGGCCAGCCTGCGCCGCGATTATGACCGGCTTGGGTGTGATTTCACCTACTTCCACGGCGAGAGCCGCTACCAGGACATGCTCGGCCAGATCGTTGAAAATCTTGAGAAAAGCGGCCATGCTGTTCTCGATGAAGGGGCGATCGTGGTGCATCTTCAGACTGACAAAAAGCTGCCGCCGCTGATGCTGCGCAACTCCAATGGTGGTTACGGCTATGGCGCGACCGATCTGGCAACCATCGTGGACCGTGTCGAGCAGGACGATCCCGATTATATTCTCTACGTGGTCGATGCGCGCCAGAAGATGCATTTCCAGCAGGTTTTCCTTGCAGCGGAGCAGACCGGGCTGTCGGGCGATGCGCAGCTCGAGCATACCGCCTTCGGGACGGTGAACGGCACCGATGGCAAGCCCTTCAAGACCCGCGAGGGCGGGGTGATGCGGCTGCATGACCTGATGGACGAGATGCAGGGTGCCGCGCGCAAGCGGCTGGAGGAAATGGGCCAGCTTTCCGGGACAGAGCTGGAAATGGCCGCCGAGCAGATCGGCCTCGCGGCGATCAAGTTCGGCGAGCTCAGCCATGACCGTGAGAGCAACTATGTCTTTGATATGGAACAGTTCCTGCAGTTCGAGGGCAGGACCGGACCCTATATTCAATATACCTGCGTGCGCATCGCCTCGCTCATGGAGCGGGCCAAGGCGGCGGGTATTACGCCTGCACCGTTCGAACATGTGACGGAGAGTGCGCGCCCTGTCGTGCTGACGCTAGACGAGTTCGCGGGCAAGGTGCTGCGCGCGGTGGAGGCGCGCAAGCCGAGCCATCTGGCAATGCATGTTTACAAGCTCGCCAATGTCACCAACAGCTTCTACCAGTCGAACCGCGTGTTGGCAGAGGGTGTGGAGCCCGCTGTGGCGGCATCGCACCTGGGGCTGCTGGAGGCGGCAAGCCGGCAATTGCGGCTCGGGCTGGACCTGCTCGGCATCGATGTGCCCGCACGGATGTGAGCCTTTATTAACCTTCCCGTTTCAAGTGATTTCCCGGTGGCACTTCACGTGCACCCCTTGTACACCCCCCAGTGCACCGGGACGGAGGCTGTTCGCGCAGGGCCTGATCGTGAACGCGGCGGGCGCTGCTGCACGAGAGGCCTGTCTGCTTCGAGATCGAATTCGCGGATGCAGCGGCTTGCACGGTTGGTCGTTCTGCGCAGGGAGTGGAGTGTGCAAAGTTTTGAGCGAGGTTAGGCCAGCGTCAGCCCATGGGAGAGGCGGTCCTGCTCTCGGCAGAATTGGCTTTGCCAATTCGCCTGCCAGGCAATGCATGGCCGGGCCGCTTCGCGGCTGGTAACCGGCCTTGGGCATAGAAGAAGGGTCCGTTCCAGGCTGACTGCCGTCATTGAAAAGACCGCAGCCCAAAGCCCCAAACCCACGAATGGCCGACCGAAGCCTCGAACGGCTCCGGGCAAGAGCATGCGTGAGGTGCCGCACGTCCCAGGCGCGTTACTAGAGCGTCGTGTTCACCGCCCCGCCATCGAGCAGGATGTTCTGACCAACGATGAAGCCGGCATGCTGCGAACTGAGGAAGGCGCACATCGCGCCGAACTCCTCGGCGGTGCCATAGCGCTGCGCCGGGATGGTCTTCTCGCGCCGTGTCCTGGCCTCTTCGGGGCTGATGCCCTCCTGCTCGGAGACGCCCTTGTCGAGCGAGACGGCCCTGTCGGTGGCATGAATGCCCGGCAGCATGTTGTTGATCGTCACGCCATGGGGGGCCACCTGCCGCGAGGTGCCTGCGACATACCCCGTCAGCCCCGCCCGCGCCGAATTGCTCAGCCCGAGCACGGCGATGGGCGACTTGACGCTCTGCGAGGTGATGTTGACGACACGCCCCCAGCCTTTCTCCATCATCTGCGGCAAGAGCGCCTTCATCAGCGCGATGGGCGCCAGCATGTTGGCATCGAGTGCCGCGATGAAATCCTCACGGTCCCAGTCGCTCCACAGGCCCGGCGGGGGCCCGCCCGCGTTGGTCACGAGGATGTCCACATCGCCCGCCGCCTCCAGCAGCTTGGCGCGGCCCTCTTGCGTGGTCACATCCGCGGCCACGGGGGCGACGTCAACACCGTATTTGCCCGCGATGTCCTCTGCCACGGCCTCAAGTGTCTCGGCGCCGCGTGCATTCATCACGAGGTTCACCCCCGCCTCGGCCAAGGCCTCCGCGCAGCCGCGCCCAAGCCCTTTCGACGAGGCGCAGACCAGCGCCTTCTTTCCAGCGATTCCCAGATCCATCTCGCAACTCCCCTTGGTTTGCCTGTGCATGTCGTCCGCCACAAAACCCCAATCTCGCGCCAAAGGCCAGCCCCTCCCGGGACAGACCGTGCAAGGGGCCTGCAAGCTCTTTCTTCTTGCTTGAAATATCCTCGCGCGGATCGGATTGGCGCAGCCAAATCCGATCCGTCTTGCTCAAAGGCCAACCACACGCCGCGCTCTTGCCCTGCTCTCGCCCAAATCCTAATCTACGCCTTGGCCAAAGCCTGCCACGGATCGGACCCCATGACCGAAACTTCCCATGCCATTCAAGTATACACCGCCGATATGCTGCCTGTCTCCTCCGGCGCCAACTCCGGAGATGACCTGGGCATCGCAGCCGAGCTGATGCTGGATGACCACTACATGCTCAGCGACAGCGCCCGCCCGCTCAGGCTCGATCTGCACGCGCTTCAGAACGGCCATTTTCGTGTCGCTGACGATACCGGAACCGGTGCGCCCGGCGCCACGGTCGTGCTTGATTCGACGATCACACTGATGGACCCCCGCAGCCAGGCCATCGAGGTTCTCATCCTGGTGGAGGTCGACGATGCGGGCCATGTCGCCCAGGTCTATGCCATGCCGCTGGCGCCGCTTGAGCCCAAGCTTGATTACCGCCTCGTCGGGATCGACCGCGAGACGGCACCGCTGCGCTTCGCGCAGGTCGCCTGCGTCTCCTTCACGCGCGGCACGCAGCTCACGATGGCGACGGGCCAGCAGCGCCCCGTCGAGGCGCTCAAGGTTGGTGATCGTATCCTCACCCGCGATGACGGGCCGCAGCCGATCCGCTGGATCGGTCATCATACCGTCCGGGCCCAGGGTGATTTCGCCCCGGTGATGATCACCCGCGGCACCCTGCACAACGAAAATGACCTCCTGGTCTCCCCGGATCACCGCCTCTTCATCTATCAGCGCTCCGACGAGCTGGGCGCAGGGCGCTCCGAAGTGCTGCTCAAGGCGTCCCATCTGGTCAATGGCGAGAGCGTCTTCGTCCAGGCGGGCGGCTATGTCGACTACTTCCAGATCCTGTTCGATTCGCACCAGATCGTCTTTGCCGAGGGAATCGCCGCCGAGACCCTGTTGATCGACCCGCGCACGCGCTCGGCGCTGCCGCGCGAGGTGGCGGAAACGCTCTCCAGCCGCCTCGAAGGCCACGCACGCCGCAGTCTCGGTGAGTTCGAAATCGGCGAAACCCTCCTCTCACGCCCCGACGCGGCAGAGCTGCTCGCCAAGGCCACGCGCGGACGGTGAGTTGGCCCGCCCCCCTTGCTCCTGCCTTCGGGTCGGTGGCCGAAGGCCACGGCAAGTTTCGATGCGCGGGAGCTGTCCTGAACGCCGCGATTTCGCGGATGCCGCCATGGCTGCGAAGGGCTAAAGCGTCCCGCCTTTCACCTGAGACATCAGATAAAGGCGGGGCGCGTGCATCGGTCAAGCCTTGCACTGCGCTCCGCCAAAAGCAGGGTTTCAGGTTCTTGGCGGAACGCTTTATGCGCCTTGCGCCGTCAGGAAATTGAAAAAACTGCGGGCCTTTTCGTGCAAGGCCAGCCCCGCACGATGCACGAGGAAATAGCCCTTGCCGGTGCCGTGGCGCTCCTCTGTCAGCCCGACGAGCCTGCCGGCAGCCAACTCGTCTTGAAGCAACGCGCTGCTTGCCAGGGCGATACCGTCGCCGGTGATGGCCCGGCCGATGGACTGCGCATAGGTTGCGCATCGTCTCCTCGGCAGCGCCGAAAGCGCGGATCCGGCCTGCAGCCTGGCCCAGACATCCCAGTTGATCCAGTCCGGGGCGTTCCGATCGTAATCAAGCAGAAACAGCCCCTGTGCCCCGCTTCGGACCCTCGGCAGGAGGTCCGGCGCGATCACGGGAACGAGGACTTCATCCATCAGCTTGACACCGCTCCAGCCCTCCGGCGGCCCCGAGCCATAGATGATCGCGAGATCATGCTCCCCCGAGAGAAGACTGGTGGAATCATCCGAAACGAAGGTCTCCACCGGGCATGAGGCTTCGCTCATGGCGAATGTCCTGATCCTTGGCAGCAACCAGAAAACCGAGACCGCATTGTTGGTCGCGATCCGCACGCTCGACTTCGTCTTTGGCCGGATGCTGTCGAGGGAGACGTTGAGATAGTCCAACGCCATGGACACGGGCTCGAAGAGTTTCTCGGCTTCCGGTGTGGCGGTGAGGCTGCGCGATCCACGTTCGAACAGGGGCGTGCCGAGCCAGTCTTCGAGCTGCCGGATACGCTTGGACACGGCGGCCTGAGAGACGTAGAGTTCCGAGCTTGCAGCCGTGAAACCACCCTTGCGCATGACGGCTTCGAAAAACACCAGCGTATCGAGTGGCGGAAGGGATTTGCGCAGACGATCCATTCCTTCTGGTTATCGGTATGGGTGAAATTTTCAAGTGTTTTGAACGCACCACCCGGAGCATAGTCTTGCCTGGATACGCTGGGGGCATGAAAGGCTGGGGGCATGAATGGCGAACTTTGACTGGCACGCAGAACGCAGCGATCTTGCAGGCATTGCCCTGCTGGATCGTGCGCCTGAAAGCGAGGGCATCGACCTGCCCGCGGTGCGGCTCTACCGGCAAGGCCGGGTGCGCTCACAGATGCAGCGCTACGGTGTGGATGCGCTCATCCTGTCGGATCCGGTCAACATCCGCTACGCCACGGGCGCGCGCAACATGCAGGTCTTCAGCCAGCGCAACGCGCCCTCGCGCTACCTGCTGCTGACGGCGGACAAGAGCATACTGTTCGAATTCACAGGCGCCCTGCACCTCGGCGAGGGGTTCGAGACCATCGACGAGGTGCGCCCGGCCAGAACCGCCAGCTTCGTCGCCGCCGGCCCGCATATTGCCGAACGCGAGAAGGCCTGGGCGGCGGAAATGGCGGATCTGGTCACGGGGCTCACCGGCCCCGGCGCGACCCTGGGCCTGGAACGGCTGAACGCCGGGACGGCGATCGCGCTGAAGGCGTCTGGCTTGAGAATCGTGGACGCGCAGGAGCCGGTCGAGATGGCCCGCGCCATCAAGTCCGATGAAGAAATGAAATGTGTCAACGCCTCCCTGCGCGCCACGGAAATCGGCGTCGGCAAACTGCGCGATGCAATCCGCCCCGGCATGACCGAGGCCGAACTGTGGTCGGTCTTGCATCAGTCCGTCATCTCGCAGAATGCGGATTATTGCGAAACCCGCCTGCTCAACGCCGGGCCGAGAACAAACCCGTGGTTCCAGGAAACCTCGAGCAATGTCATCGGTGAAAACGAGCTGATCGCCCTCGATACCGACGTGGTGGGCTGCCACGGCTACTACTCCGATTTTTCGCGCACCTTTCATTCCGGCCCTGGCAAGCCCACGGCGATGCAGCGCGAGCTTTACAAGGTCGCCCATGAGCAGGTGCATCACAACATGGACATCCTGAAGCCGGGCATGAGCTTTCGCGACTATGCCGACCGCGCCTGGGACATTCCTGAACGATACTACGAGAACCGCTATTACCTTTCGGCCCATGGCTGCGGAATGACGGGCGAATATCCCTATCTCTACCACCGCGGTGATTTTCCCGATGCCGGCTATGACGGCGAGATCCTGCCCGGCATGACGATCTGCGTGGAAAGCTTCATCGGCGAGGCTTGCGGTGGCGAGGGTGTGAAGCTCGAACAGCAAGTCTTGATAACACAGACCGGGATCGAGCTGTTGTCGCGCTTCCCGTTCGAGGAGGCTCTTCTCGGATAGGCCCTGCGCGAT
>JAWLEL010000002.1:0-15410 GCA_041686165.1 Lentibacter sp. | reverse complement strand
CCGCCGCCCTTCACCGAAGCTCCGAGCGACGGCCTTGCGCACGGAGGGAGCCTTGCAAAGTTTTGAGCGATTCCCGACAGCGGCCATTCATGTGGCCTGCAGCAAATACCGGGTGATGGGGCCATCCTCGCCAATCCTGTGGTTTTAGACGACCCGTCAGAAGAGCTCCAGTGCGCGGAATCAAGGCTGAAGGCCGCCGCGCCATCGACGGGCCGCCGAAGCGGCCTGGCGATCGGGGTGGCCTTGGTGCGCTGCCTGTTCATCGCGCGCCAGTGACCTGGATAAAGCCCCGTCGATCCGGTGTTGGCTCGCCGCGCCGCGGCCCTTCACCTGTTATGAGCGCCTGCTTTTCCCGCATCATCGGCTACTCGCATAGATCTATCCTAAGGTTTGTCATGGCCCGCCAGACTATATGGTGCCGTGTCCGCTTTGGGGCTGGTTGCGGCTATCAGCGATCCAGTGGCCGTCATGTGCTCACTCCCGTGGCGCGCCAATCGCAGCAACAGCCTTTCGCGGCCGGGTTTCAGTCGAACACGCCGGCGACGCGGCCCAGGAGCATGAAGGCGCGGGCGGTGCGGGTTCCGGCGAGCTCGGAGATCTCCGCATCGCTGGCCTCGGATTCGAACTGTGAGAAGCTCTTGTCGAAGCGGCGCAGGAAGTGGTGGACGGCATCGCGGAAGATCGGGTCTTCGCGCATCCGGCCCGCGGCGAGGGCCAGCGAGGAGCGATCGCGCACGCCGCCGAGCGCGGCAATCTGGCGGCCCCGGATGCCCTGTGCGAACATGCGCCAGATATCGGGGCGGGCCATGTCGGGATTGAGATCATCCATGTAGATGCCGTCCTGGCTGAGCAGGGTGAGAACGTCCTGCGCAGCCTGGACGAGGCCGGAGGCGGCATGGTCTTTCAGGGCCTTGCGCAGCGCGTTGAACCCGGCCGTGTCCTCGACGGTTTCAGGGAAGTTGATCGCCCGGATGAACTCCTCGCGGGTGATCGCCGGGGCCATGTCCTCGGCCGAGGTGCCCAGCGGCAGGGCGGTCTGCTCTTCCGGGGCCACTGTCGGCGCCTCGGGCGCGGGGCGCATGGGCGATGCTTGGCGAGTGGACGTGAAAGTGGCGAGCGTGGTTTCCGTCTTGCGCTGGGCGGCGGCGATTTCGTCGAGCTTCTGGGCGACGGAGGGTTCGCTGACGGTCTTGCCGCTCTGACTTTGAACGATGTAGGAGTGCCGGATCGCATCGATCGCGGCCTGGAGGCGCTGGCTTTCCTCGCGCATGATCCGTGAGGAGCGCGCCGCCGTGGCGGCGACCCAGATCATGGCGACCGGCATGAAGACCGCGAGCATCGTCATGACGAAGCGCAGGCTGCCAAGTCCGCTGGCCTGGCCCTCCGGCGCCTCCGAGGGGAGCGTGAGAAAGAAGACCGCCGCGCCGAGCAGCCAGACCGCCGAGAGCGCGATCGCGATGATCTCGACCGAGGTGATCTTCTCGTCCGAAGGGCGATCATAGATCCCGAGCGGTGTCGGGCGGGTCTCGTCGGGCTCGGCCATGGGCGCGGGGGCTCCTTTGGGGCGCGTCAGTCGTCAGACATACTTGATGGCGAGGATCTCATAGCTCTTCTCGCCTCCCGGCGTGCGCACTTCGACGCTGTCACCCTCGTCCTTGCCGATGAGGGCGCGGGCGATGGGAGACTTGATGTTGAGCAGGCCCTTCTCGACATTGGCCTCGTGTTCACCGACGATCTGCCAGGTCTTTTCCTCGTCTGTGTCCTCGTCGACGAGCTGCACCGTCGCGCCGAATTTCACGGTGCCGGATAGCGTCTTCGGATCGACGACTTCGGCGAGCCCGAGAACGCTCTCGACCTCCTGGATGCGGCCTTCGATGAAGCCCTGTTTCTCGCGCGCGGAGTGATACTCGGCATTTTCCTTGAGGTCGCCCAGCTCGCGCGCTTCGGCGATCGCCTGGATGATGGCGGGGCGCTCCTCGGATTTGAGCTTTTTCAATTCGGTTTGGAGCGCGGTGTGTCCCGCGCGGGTCATCAATATCTTGTCCATGTCATTGCTTTCGTCTTGTTTTCTCGGCCGCTTTGTTCTGCCGATATGGGCTGCGGCGGTTGATTTATCATGTCCACAAGGCGCGGTGCATTGCAATAGAGCAAAGGGCCTTCGCCTTCAATGGGCGGATTTTCCGGCATGGCCCGCGCGAAGCCGGGGCTTGCGCCGAACCGGAGCGGACCCGCGGACTGGAACCGGGCCTGACCTGCCGCAAGATGCCGCGTTTTGCGGGTTTAACGTCGTGTCGTGATTGACCTTGGCAAGCGCGGGCATGTAATCAGACGCGAAATACCACTGTGCCTCTGCGGGTTGAAGGGAAAGAAACCATGTCTGACATCGAACGCGAAGCGATGGAATATGATGTTGTGATCGTGGGCGCGGGGCCTGCAGGCCTCTCGGCGGCGATCCGGCTCAAGCAGCTTGATGAAAACCTCGATGTCGTGGTGCTGGAAAAGGGCTCTGAAGTGGGCGCGCATATCCTGTCGGGCGCGGTGCTGGATCCCTCGGGGCTCGATCAGCTGATCCCCGATTGGAAGGAAAAGGGCGCGCCGCTCAATGTTCCGGTGAAGGACGACAATTTCTACGTTCTGGGCGAGGCGGGCGAAATCCGTGTCCCCAACTGGCCGATGCCGCCCTTGATGAACAACCATGGCAACTACATCGTGTCGATGGGCAATGTCTGCCGCTGGATGGCCGAGCAGGCCGAGGAGCTGGGCGTCGAGATATTCCCCGGCATGGCCTGCTCGGAGCTGGTCTATGAAGGCGACCGGGTGAAGGGTGTCGTTGCAGGCGTCTTCGGGCTCGAGGCAGATGGCTCGATCGGGGAGAACACCGAGCCGGGCATGGAGCTGCACGGCAAATACGTCTTCCTCAGCGAAGGCGTGCACGGGAGCCTTTCGAAAGAGCTGATCGGGAAATACAACCTTTCAGACGGGCACGAGCCGCAGAAATACGGGCTTGGCATGAAGGAGATCTGGGAGATCGACCCCGAGAAACACCGCGAGGGCAGCGTGACCCACACGATGGGCTGGCCGCTGGGCTCGAAGGCGGGCGGGGGCTCCTTCATCTATCATCTGGAGAACAACCAGGTCTATGTCGGTTTCGTGGTGCACCTGAACTACAAGAACCCGCATCTCTTTCCTTACATGGAGTTCCAGCGTTTCAAGCATCACCCGATGGTGGCGGAGCTGCTGGAGGGCGGAAAGCGTGTGGCGTATGGCGCGCGCGCAATCAGCGAGGGCGGTTACCAGTCGATGCCGAAGATGGTCGTGCCGGGCGCGGCGATGCTGGGCTGCTCGGTGGGGATGGTCAACGTGCCGCGCATCAAGGGCAACCACAACGCCATGCACTCGGGAATAGCTGCGGCCGAAGCCGCCCATGAGGCCATCAAGGCGGGCCGCGCGGGCGATGAGCTGAGCGCTTACGAGGGTGAAGTGCGTAGCGGCCCGATCGGCCAGGACCTCAAGAAGGTGCGTAACGTGAAACCCATGTGGTCGAAATGGGGCCTGATGCCGAGTCTTGCCCTCGGCGGTCTCGACATGTGGACCAACACGCTCGGCTTCTCGCTTTTCGGAACGCTCAAGCATGGCAAGAGCGATGCCGAAGCCACCGAGCCGGCCGAGAAGCACAAGCCGATCGAGTATCCCAAGCCCGACGGCAAGCTCAGCTTCGACCGCCTGACCAACGTGGCGTTTTCCTTCACCAACCACGAAGAGAGCCAGCCGGCGCATCTCAAGCTCAAGGACGAGAGCGTGCCGGTGGGTGTGAACCTGCCGAAATACGCCGGGCCTTCGGCGCGCTACTGCCCCGCCGGGGTCTACGAGTTCGCGATCGAGGAGGGCAAGGAGCCGCGATTCGTGATCAACTTCCAGAACTGCGTGCACTGCAAGACCTGCGACATCAAGGACCCGAGCCAGAACATCAACTGGACCGTGCCCCAGGGGGGCGACGGGCCGAACTACCCCAACATGTAAGTCGCGGTTCATAAGGCGCTGTTAACGCCCGCTTCTTTAAACGGGGAAGCGGGCGTTCGCCTTTTTCGGAGGCGTGGAGAGGTCCGGCGCTTGCATTTGCAGGCCGTGCAGATAGTCTTTCGGTCCAATCTGAGGTGAGGCGAGACATGGCGAAAACGAGAATAAGGGCTGTCGGGCTGGCAGGGGCGGCGGCGCTTTTGCTCGGCGCGCTTGGCGTGGCTGCGCCGTCAGCAGCGCAGGCACAGGGTTTTTCCGGGGCGTATCTTGCGGCGCGACAAGCGGCGCGGCTCAACGATTTCAAGGCTGCGGCACAGTATTACACGATCGCGCTCTCGCGCGATTCGGCAAATGTCGGACTCAAGGAAGAGCTTGTCCTGGCGCATATCGCCATGGGACAGCTTGACCGGGCGGCTACCGTGGCGCGCACCCTCGAGAGCGCCGATCACCAAAGCCAGCTCGGCCAGCTTTCGTTGGCCGTCGCCGAGGCGCAAGCCGGGGATTACGGCGCGCTGATCGAGAGGATCGACGCGGGCCGCCACATGGGCGAGCTTCTGGACCGGCTGGTCAAGGCCTGGGCGCTTGTCGGCGAGGGTGACATGAGCGCGGCACTGGAAGCGTTCGACAAGGTGGTCGAGGGCAAGGGGACGGGCTCTTTCGGTACCTATCACAAGGCCTTGGCCCTCGCCCATGTGGGCGATCTGGGCGGGGCGAGCGAGCTTCTTGAAGCGCCTGAGCCCGGCTCGCTGATCCAGACGCGGCGCGGGGTGATCGCGCGGGTCGAGGTTCTCAGCATGCTGGGCGAGACCGAGGAGGCGCTGGCGCTGATTGAACGTGCATTCGGGCCGCAGCCGGGGCCCGAGATGGCACCGATGAAGGCGGCGCTGAAGGCCGGAGAGACCCTGCAATTCGATCTCGTCGACGGACCGCGCGCCGGGATCGCGGAGGTGTATTTCACCATTGCCGGTGCCATCGGCCAGGAGACGGCGGGGCCCGACGCGCTGCTTTTCGCGCAGGCCGCTTCGGCTGTTGATCCCGACCACGTGGATGCGACGCTGTTGATCGCGCAGCTGCTCGAGGGGCTGGGCCGCTTCGATGCCGCCACGGCGGCGTATCGCAAGGTGCCGCATGATCATCCGGCCTACCATGTCGCCGAACTCGGCCGTGCGGAAACGCTACGCCAGGCCGACAAGCAGGACGCGGCGATCGAAGTGATGGAGCAGCTGGCCGAAAGCCATGGTCAGCTTGCCGTCGTGCACAGCGCGATGGGCGACCTGATGCGCAGCGAGGACCGCTGGGAGGACGCCGTTGCGGCCTATGACCGGGCGCTGGACTTGCGCGGCGGCGCGGAGAGCGACGACTGGCGCACTTTCTACACCCGCGGGATCGTGCATGAGCGGTTGGACAACTGGGACCGCGCGGAGGCCGATTTCCGGCGCGCGCTGGAAATCCGCCCGGACGAGCCCAACGTGCTCAATTACCTCGGGTATTCGCTTGTCGAACAGCGGCGCAAGCTCGACGAGGCGCTCGAAATGATCGAAAGGGCTGTCGCGGCGCGCCCCGAGAGCGGATATATCATCGACAGTCTCGGCTGGGCGCTGTTCCGGCTCGGGCGTTACGAGGAGGCCGTGCCGCATATGGAGCGCGCGGCGGAGCTGATGTCGGTCGACCCGGTGATCAACGACCATCTCGGCGATGTCTACTGGGCCGTCGGCCGCAAGCTCGAAGCCGAATTCCAGTGGCGGCGGGCGCTTTCTTTCATCGAACATGGCACCGCGAATGAGGACGCAGATCCGGACCGTATACGCCGCAAGATAGAGAAAGGTCTGGACGCGGTTCTGGAAGAAGAGGGCGGCGAGCCGCTGCAACTGGCCAATGACGAGAGCTGAGACATGACAGCCGAGGCCTTTGCTCCGGCGAAGATCAACCTCGCGCTGCATGTGCTCGGCCAGCGCGCCGATGGCTATCACCTCCTCGACAGCCTGGTCATGTTCGCCAATGTCGGTGACAGGCTGATCGCGCGAGCAGCGGAGCGGGTGACGCTGAAGCTCACCGGCCCGATGGCCGAAGGCGTGCCGACCGGGCCTGACAATCTCGTGCTTAAGGCGGCGGCATGGGCGGGGCGTGAAGCGGCGTTCGAACTTGAAAAGCACCTTCCGGCTGCGGCGGGGCTTGGCGGCGGTTCGTCGGATGCGGCGGCGGCGCTGCGCGCGCTCGAAGCGCTGGGCGGCCCGATTGACGGCGATCTCGGCGCGCTGGGCGCCGATCTGCCTGTCTGTGCCTATGGGCGCGCTTGCCTGATGCGTGGCATCGGCGAGGATATCACGCCCGTGGAGGATCTGCCGAGGCTGGCGGCGGTGCTGGCCAACCCCCGCGTGCCCGTTTCGACACCGCGGGTGTTCGACGCGCTGGAGAGCAAGGAAAACGCGCCGATGCCACGCTTGCCGCCGGCGCCGGACCTCGCAGCCTTCATCGGATTTCTCGACAAGCACACGCGCAATGACCTGGAAGCTCCGGCGCGCGGGCTCGCGCGCGAAATAGGCGAGGCGCTCGACAGGCTATGGTCCCTTCAGGGCGCGCGGCTTGCACGCATGTCTGGCTCGGGGGCGAGCTGCTTTGCGCTTTTCGACGACTGGCACGCGGCCCAAGAGGCGGCGGCGGAATTGCGCGCGGCGCGGCCTGACTGGTGGGTCACATCTGCCTGGCTGAGCTGAAGCGGCCTGCGTGAAAGGGTGTGTCACGGCGAGAGTGAAACATGTGCGGGATTGAGCCGATCTGACGCAGTCAAGGAACCGTTCCTTGAAACGCGGCGTTCAGCGAATAGATTGGAACGTGCAAAAGGAATCGCTCATGCCCAAGCTCATCAAGCTCTATATCGTCAATGTCGCGATCGGTTTCGCGATTGCGGGGGCCTTCGTGGGGATGCTGATGTGGTTCAACATCGCCAATCTCTGGCATCTCGTGAGCACCTCCGACAAGGGCTGGCTGGCCGTTCTCATCCTTTGGGTCTCGAACGGGATCATTTTTGCCGGAGTCCAGTTCGGTATCGCGGTGATGCGGCTCAAGGACGACGATGACGACGAGCCGCGCGGCGGCAACCGTGCGCCTGTCACGCGGGTGCGTCATGAGCCCGTGCCTGTGCGCGCAGCCGCTCAGAAGGCACGTCCGCACAGACGCTACTGAACGATTTTCGGATCGAGATGGCGGAAGGTGTGACGGCACCACCGCAACCGTTGGGTTATCTCATTCCCGAGGACCTGTGTGTACAGGTGGGCGCCAGGTAACAAGGCCACGACCCTGTCAGAGCCAGCTCCCTCGGAATTGCTTAAGGCCACCGGAATGCAACCGTAAAACGAGAGGGGCAGACGCCGTCACCTTGCCTAGGTAATGTGCGTGGTGCTGTCGCGCAAGGGGTATCGGCGCAAAGGGGCTTGCGCCTGTGTTCACGGTATGTTCATAAATGGGCCATGTCGGACCAAACATCGCTTTCCTTGCAGCCCGGGCAGCTCCTGGCACGGGGCGTTTGCCGCCTGATGCGGAGCCTCGATTTCGCCGTGCTGGAGGAGTTCGTGCCCGAGCGCGGCAAGCGTGTCGATGTGATGGCGCTTGGGCCCAAGGGCGAGATCTGGGTGGTGGAATGCAAATCGAGCCGTGAAGACTTCATGAGCGATGGCAAGTGGCAAGGCTATCTCGATTGGTGCGACCGCTATTTCTGGGCCGTAGACGCCGCATTCCCGCTGGAGCTCTTACCCGATGAGACGGGGCTGATCATGGCCGATGCCTATGGCGGCGAAATCATCCGCCCGGCCACCGAGGCGAAGCTCGCACCGGCGCGCCGCAAGAAGCTCACCCTGAAATTCGCCCGTGACGTGGCTCTGCGCCACCAGAGGCTGCGCGACCCCCGGATATGAGTGGGAGCCGGAATTTTTCGAAAATTCCGGACCGTTTTCTTTGAAAGAAAACGGCGAGGCTGCACCGGTGGGAGCTGGCCCCGGCGGGTCAGCCCTGCACGGCGTTGGCGGCGGCGCGGATTTCCTCGGCGATTTCGAGAGCTTCCTCCGGCGTGAAGTCCATCGGGATCTCGGCGCCGTCCGCTTCGACGAAAAGCCGGACCATGCCCTGATCGGTCGGGCCGATTTGCAGATTGGTTTCGATGTCGCGTTCGGTGTTGATACCCATGAGGGCCTCCTGGAGCGTCGCATGTCTGACAGGCGACAGGAGCTAGCGAGTTTTGGCTTGTCTTGCAAGCGGCTGCGCGCAAAGCTCGGTCGATGACGGGGATAAACCTGCGAAATCTGGCGATAGGCGATGCGGGCTGGCTGATCCAGCAGCACGGCATGCTGTACGCGCGTGCTGAGGGGTTCGACGCCAGTTTCGAGGCGCTCGTGGCAGAGATTCTCGCCGATTACATCCGCAATCACGACTCCTCCTGCGAACGTGCCTGGATCGCGCAACGGGACGGAAAAAGGCTGGGCTCGATCTTTTGCGTCAGGCTCGATGAGGAGACCGCGAAGTTGCGGCTTTTCCTGACTGTTCCCGAAGCGCGGGGCACGGGGCTCGGCCGGCGCTTGCTGCGGGAGTGCATGGGCTATGCGAAGGCGAGGGGCTACAGGCGGATGCGGCTCTGGACCCATGAGAGCCATGCGGCTGCCTGTGCATTATACCGCAGCGAGGGGTGGCACCTCGCCCATTCGAAAGAGGTTGTCAGTTTCGGTGTTCCGCTTGTCGAGCAGGCTTGGGAAATTGAGCTGTGAAAGCACTTGCAATCACCCGCGTGGAAAGCTAAATCGCCCAACAGTGCCGCCTTAGCTCAGTTGGTTAGAGCGCTGGATTGTGGATCCAGAGGTCTCTGGTTCGAACCCAGAAGGCGGTACCATCTCACTCCGTTTCGATGTCGATCTCCTGCAGGAGCGTGGCTCCGTCGCGCCCGAAGATCAGGATGCGGTTGTCTTCGGTGACCACGGCGAACCAGCCCTCTCCTTGCGTGAAGGCCTGGGCGCGCGTGTCTTCGGGCAAGCTGATGCGCTCGGGCAGGGGTGGGACATCCGCCGAGAGGCGCGTGACAAGGAGCCAGACAACGGCTACAAGCCCGACGATCATCACCCCTGTCAGCGCCGTGACCAGCGTCTTGAGATAGCGCAGCAGCGCGGGGTCAACGCTTTGAGGGGTTTCTTCCATGGCTGGTCCCTTGCTTGAATTCCGGATCATGGCCGATCCGCCGCCCCGCCTTGATAAGGCGCTTTCGCGCGATGTGCCAGAGGCGGCGCAGCTCTCCCGCACGCGGCTCGCGCGGCTTCTGGAGCAGGGCGCGGTGCGCGTGAACGGCGCCGTGGCTGCGGGCCCCAAGGCGAAGGTGCAGGCGGGTGATCTGATCGAGATCGCGCTGCCGGAGATTGCGCAGAGTCATATCTTGCCGGAGGCGATCGCGCTTGACGTGGTCTATGAAGACGACGACCTGATCGTCGTCAACAAGCCTGCCGGGATGGTCGTGCATCCCGCGCCGGGCACGCCCTCGGGCACGCTGGTGAATGCGCTGCTGCATCACTGCGGTGATGCGCTCTCGGGTGTCGGCGGCGTGGCGCGGCCCGGGATCGTCCATCGGATCGACAAGGACACGAGCGGGCTTCTGGTGGTGGCCAAGAGCGATCAGGCGCATCAGGGGCTTGCGGCCCAATTCGAGCGGCACAGTGTCGAGCGACACTATCGCGCGCTCGTCTACGGCCTGCCGGACGCCTCTGATCCGCGGCTGCGCGGCCTGCGCGGGGTGAGCTTCGAGCCCGGGGGTGTCATGAAGATTTCCACCATGCTGGCGCGGCACAGGCATGACAGGCAAAGGCAGGCCGTGTTCTTCGAGGTCGGCAGACATGCCGTGACGCGGGCGCGCGTCGTCGAAGCTTTCGGCATGCCTGGGAGCCTCGCCCTTGTCGATTGCTGGCTCGAGACGGGGCGGACACACCAGATCCGCGTGCACATGGCCCATGCAGGGCATGGGTTGGTGGGTGATCCGGTCTATGGCGGCAAGCGCAAGCTGAGCGAGAAGGCCTTCGGGGCGGCCGCCCTCGCGGCTGTCAGGGGGTTTGCACGGCAGGCGCTTCACGCGGCAACGCTCGGCTTCCAGCACCCCGTGAGCGGCGAGATGCTCCGTTTCGAGGCGGCTTTGCCAAAAGACATGGCCGGGTTGATCGCCGCGGTCAGTATCTCGCAGACGTGATCCGCAGGCGGGTTGTCAGCGTATGTCGAATGAAACGAAACTGTTACAGGGTTCGCTTTCGCGTGAGCAGACTGCAACTTGGTTGGGAACCTTAACGCGGTGCGCTATGTTGACAGGAAGAGTGACGCGGGTCTTGAAAACCCGTTAGCGCGACCATAACTCGATGTTAAACCCTGTAACATTATGGGAAAGGGGACAGACATGGGAAACTACGGAAATTTGCCGGCGCCGACGCCGGAAGGCGGGCTCAACCGCTACATGCAGGAAATCAGGAAGTTTCCGCTCCTGGAGCCTGAAGAGGAATACATGCTCGCCAAGCGCTGGGTCGAGCAGGAGGACGCCGAGGCCGCGCACAGGATGGTCACATCGCACCTGCGCCTCGCGGCCAAGATCGCCATGGGTTATCGCGGCTACGGTCTGCCGCAGGCCGAGGTGATCTCGGAGGCCAATGTCGGCCTCATGCAGGCGGTCAAGCGGTTTGACCCCGAGAAGGGCTTTCGTCTCGCGACCTATGCCATGTGGTGGATCCGCGCGAGCATCCAGGAATATATCCTGCGCTCCTGGAGCCTCGTGAAGCTCGGCACGACGAGCGCTCAGAAGAAGCTCTTCTTCAACCTGCGCAAGGCCAAGGCCCGCATCGGCGCGCTGGAAGAAGGAGACATGCGCCCCGAGAACGTGAAGCGCATCGCGACCGATCTGGGAGTCACCGAGACCGAAGTCATCTCGATGAACCGGCGGCTTTCGGGCGGGGACGCGTCGCTCAATGCCACGGTCGGCTCCGAGGGTGAGGGCACGATGCAGTGGCAGGACTGGCTCGAGGACGACGATGCCGACCAAGCCTCCGACTACGAGGCGCGTGACGAGCTGGAATCACGGCGAGAGCTGCTGGCCGAGGCGATGGACGTGCTCAACGAACGCGAGAAGGACATTCTCACGCAGCGTCGCTTGAGCGAGGAGAGCATCACGCTTGAGGATCTTTCGGGGCAATATGACGTGAGCCGCGAGCGTATCCGTCAGATCGAGGTGCGCGCCTTTGAAAAGCTTCAAAAGCGCATGCGCGATCTGGCCAAGGAGCGCGGGATGATGGCAACAGCCTGACCGGCGCGCGCAATCCGACACTGCCCCATGCGCCGCTATGGCGCGCGGGGCACTTTCGTTTCAGACAATCTTCCGACTATTCGAGACTTCCCCGAAAGACGCGCAGCATGTTCCCGCCCATGACCTTGGCGATCTGCTCTTGCGTGAGGCCCTCGCGCAGCAGCGCGTCTGTTAGGGCGGGCAGCTCGGACGTGTCGAAAGCGGTGGCCACCGAGCCGTCGAAGTCGGAGCCAAGCGCGATATGGTCCTCGCCGACGGCCTCGACCGCGGCCTTGATCATCTTCGCGATGCCGTCCGGCGTGATATCTCCGCAGGTCACATCCGCCCAGTAGCCCATGCCGATGATACCGCCCTTCGCGGCGATCTCGCGCATCAGGGAATCGGGGAAGTTGCGCTTGACCCCGCAGAAACTGTGCAGCCCGCCATGCGAGACGATGAGCGGCCCATCCACGATGGCCAGCGCCTCGCGGGCGCTCTGCGGGCTGGAATGGGCCACGTCGATCACGACGGGCATCTCGGCCAGCCGGGCGACAACCGCCTTGCCGAACTCCGTCAGCCCGTGGCCGCCGGTCCCGTGCAGCGAGCCGCCGACGGCGTTGTCGAAGAAGTGCTGGAGGCCGAAGACACGGTGCCCCGCCTCGAACAGCCCGTCCAGCTTCGCGATGTCGCCTTCCAGCGGGTGCAGCCCCTCGACCCCGAGAATGCCGCCAACGACATCGGAGCCGGTTTCGCGCGCCGCGATCACAGCGTCGAGGTCTTCGCGGGTGCGAATGACCTTGAGCCGTCCCTCCGAGCGCGCCTCGAAACCATGCAGCTTCTCGGCCTGGTAGATCGCGCGCTCGTAGACCGAGCCCCATGTACGCGGGGGCCAGAGCTGTCCGAAGGCGAGCAGCGTGATGTTGTCGAAGGCCTCCGCGGCGTTCTCCTCGTAGTTCTGGCCCGCGGGGCTTTTCGTCACGGCAGTGAACACCTGCATGGCCACGCCGCCCTCGATCAGACGGGGAATATCGACCTGCCCCCAGTCGCCGCGTTCCGTCAGATCGCGCTTCCAGAGCAGCGGGTCGGCATGAAGGTCGCCGACGACGAGGCGCTCGTGCAGCACGCGAGCCGCCTTCGAAACAGGGTAGGGATCATGGGCAAGAACCGCATTGCGCTGCTTGCCGATTATGCCGGGCGCAAGTGTCCAGAACCCGATCAGGCCAAGGGCCACAAGACACACCGAAACCACAACACCGCGTTTGAGCCAGACCATTGTGCAAACCCTCCAAAAACCCAAGCACGCTAGGGCCCGCCACGCTCCCCGTCAACAAGGCCGCCATGCCGGGCATGCCTTTTTCTTGCCAAAAATATCCTGGGGGGAGTTCGAGGGGGGCTAGCCCCCCTCGACGGGTCGGATTTCGCGCAGCGAAATCCGAATGTCAGCCGAGGGCGCGCCAGCCGATATCGCTGCGGTAGAAGCCCTCTGGCCAGTCGATTGCCTCGATCATCTCATAGGCCGCATCGTGCGCCTCGCGCAGGCTTGCGCCCCGCGCCGTCACGTTCAGAACCCGACCTCCCGCCGAGACGAGCTGCGCGCCCTCGCGCCGCGTTCCGGCGTGAAAGACCATGCCGCTGCTCGTTTCTGGCAGGGCCTCGACCCCCGAGATCGGTGTCCCCTTTTCGTAGGAACCCGGATAGCCCCTTGCTGCATAGACAACGGTCATCGCATGGTCACCTGCCCAATGGACCTTCGCCTCGGAAAGACGTCCCTCGGCGGCGGCATGAATGTGATCGAAGGCCTGCGCGCCGAGGCGCATCATCAGGACCTGGCATTCCGGGTCGCCGAATCGCACATTGTATTCCACGAGACGCGGCGCGCCGTCCTTGATCATCAGCCCGACGAAGAGCACGCCCTGGAAGGGGGTTCCGCGGGCGGCCATCTCGGAGAGTGTCGGGCGGACGATCTGGTCCATGCAGCGCTCCGTCACAGCCTCGGTCATCACGGGCGCGGGGGAATAAGCGCCCATGCCGCCCGTGTTGGGGCCGGTGTCGCCCTCGCCGACGCGCTTGTGGTCCTGCGCTGTGCCCAGTGGCAGGGCTTCCTGCCCGTCGCAGAGCACGAAGAAACTGGCTTCCTCGCCGTCCATGAACTCCTCGATCACCACTTCCGCGCCCGCCGCGCCGAAGCTGCCGGAGAACATGTCGTCAAGCGCCGCGTGGGCTTCGTCCTCGCTCATGGCGACAGTCACGCCTTTGCCGGCGGCGAGGCCATCGGCCTTGATCACGATGGGCGCGCCCTGCTTCTCGACATAGGCTTTGGCAGGCGCAAGCTCCGTAAAGTGTGCGTAGGCGGCTGTAGGCGCGTTGCAAGCATCGCAGATTTCCTTGGTGAAGCTCTTGGAGGCTTCGAGCTCGGCTGCGGCCTGACTGGGCCCGAATGTGAGAATGCCAGCGGCGCGCAGCGCGTCCGAAACGCCGGCTGCCAGAGGCGCTTCTGGCCCGACTATGACAAAGTCGATTGCCTGTTTTCGAGCGAAGGCCACGACAGCAGCGCCATCTTCGATGTCGAGCGCGTGGCATTCGGCCAGCTCGGCGATCCCCGCGTTGCCCGGGGCGACGAGAAGCTTGTCGCATTTGGGGTTCTGTGCCGTCGCCCAGGCCAGCGCGTGCTCGCGTCCGCCGCTTCCGAGAATTAGGATGTTCATTGCGCGCATCTCCTGCTTGGCCTTCGGCTGCGCGGGTTCTAAGCTGGCGGCCGACGATATACAAGCGAGGCGACATGTCCGACCTGATCGACGACCCGATGGAGGGGTCCAACACGCCGGAGTTCTCGGTTTCCGAGATTGCCGGAACGGTGCGCAAGCTCATCGAGGGCGAGCTGGGCTGGGTGCGCATACGCGGCGAGGTGGGGCGCGTCGTCAAGGCGCGCTCGGGGCATCTCTATTTCGATCTCAAGGATGAACGCTCGGTGCTTTCGTGCATGACGTGGAAGGGCCAGATTGCCGGAATCGGCGTGATGCCCGAGGAGGGCATGGAAGTGGTTGCCGAGGGTCGGATGACCGCCAGCGGCTTCCAGTCCAAGTTCGCGCTCAACGCGCTCAACGTGGCCGTCGCGGGCGAGGGCGCGCTGATGGCGATGCTGGAAAAGCGCAAGAAAAAGCTGGCCGCCGAGGGGCTCTTCGATCCTGCGCGCAAGCGGCCCTTGCCCTATCTGCCGGAGATCATCGGGGTTGTCACTTCGACGCAAGGTGTGGTCATCCGCGACATCATGCACCGGCTGCGCGAGCGGTTTCCGCGCAAGGTGCTGGTCTGGCCAGTGGCCGTGCAGGGCGCGGCCTGCGCCCCCGAAGTGGCCCGGGCGATCGAGGGCTTCAACGCGCTCAGCCCCGGCGGCGCATTGCCGCGCCCGGATATCATCATCGTGGCGCGCGGCGGCGGCTCCATCGAGGATCTCTGGGGGTTCAACGAGGAGGTGGTCGCCCGCGCTGCGGCGGCGTCGGATATTCCGCTCGTCTCGGCAGTGGGCCACGAGACCGACACGACGCTCATCGACCATGCCGCCGACAAGCGCGCGCCGACGCCGACGGCGGCGGCGGAGCTGGCCGTGCCGGTGCGGCTCGACCTCTTGGTCTGGGTCAATGAACAGGGCGGGCGGATGAGCGGCGCGCTGCGGGGCACCGTGGCCCAGCGGGGCCAGCGGCTGGCCGATCTCGGCCGCGCCCTGCCACGCAGCGAGGCGCTGCTCGACGGGCCGCGCCAGAGGCTCGATCGCTCGGGAGAGCGGCTTCCTGCCGCGCTGCGCCACGGGGTGCAGCAGCGGCGGGTGCAGCTTTCGGACGCGGCGGGCAGCCTCAGGCCCTCGCTCCTGCGCGGCGTCGTCAGCAGAGAGCGACAGCGGCTGGGCAACGCCTCCGAGCGGCTCAAGCTGCGCGGCATCGAGGAGCGCAGGCAGCGGCTGGAGAGCGTCGCGGCAAGGCTCAACGTGAACGCGATCCGGCAGGACATTGCCCGCAAGCAGCGCGATCTGACGCGCCTCGAGCAGCGCGCCTCGGAGGCGGGCAGGCGGCAGATGCGCCAGCTTGCCGAGCGGCTGGAGGCGGTGGAC
>JAWLEL010000183.1:0-5675 GCA_041686165.1 Lentibacter sp. | reverse complement strand
TCATCGAGGATGGCGGCCATGATCTCGTTTTCCATCGCCAGCGTGAACTTCAGATTGCCCAGCAGCGTGCCGACATTGGGGCAGTCCTCTACATAGCCTGCGCGGGTGTTGGTATAGACTGTCGCGCCGCCGAGGTCGGGACCGAAGAAATCATCGCCACCGGTGAGATAGCCCATGTCGAAATTGGCGTTCATCGGGTGTGGTTCCCAGCCCAGGAAGACGATGGGATCGCCCTTGCGTGTGGCGCGGGCCACCTGCGCGAGCATACCTTGCTCTGAGCTTTCGGCCACGTCGAAGCCTTCGAGGCCGAAGGCGTTCTCGTCGATCATGGACTGGATCAGGCGGTTGCCGTCATTGCCCGGCTCGATGCCGTAGATCTTGCCGTCGAGGGCATCCTGATGCGCGGCGATGTCGGAGAAATCCTCGATCCCGAGCTCCTGCGCCGCCTTGTTGACGGCGAGCGTATACTTGGCGCCTTCGAGGTTTTCGCGGACGGTCTCGACAGTGCCGGCCTCGCGGTAGGGGGCGATATCGCCTTCCATTGTCGGCATCCAGTTGCCAAGAAAGACGTCCACGTCGCCCTCGGCCATGGCCGTGTAGGTGACCGGCACCGAGAGGAGTTTCGTGTCGACCTCGTAGCCGAGCGCCTCGAGGATGACCGATGTGGTTGCCGTTGTCGCGGTGATATCCGTCCAGCCGACATCGGAGAAAACGACCTCATTGCAGGTGTCTTGCGCGCTGGCGCCCGTCGCGGCGGCGATGGCAAGGGCGGAGAGGGTATATTTCAGGTTCATGTCTGGTCTCCCTTTGTGGTTATTGGTTTTGACGTTTTATTGATTGACGAGTCAATAAAAACAGAACAAGCTTTGGAAAGCAACAGTGTCGGGTTTAAGATGCCAAAACTTGGAATGGAGCCTATCAGGCGAGAGGCTCTGGTCAAAGCGACGATAGCCGAAATCGGCGCGAACGGGACGCTGGACGTCACCGTGAGCCAGATCGCCAAGCGCGCGGGCATGTCCAGCGCGCTGGCGCATCATTATTTCGGCGGCAAGGAGCAGATCCTCGTTGCCGCGATTCGTCATACGATGAGCGTCTATGCCGCCGAAGTGCGCGGGGCGCTGGTCATGGCGCGGGGCGATGCGGAGCGCGTCGAGGCGATCGTGCGGGCTTCGTTCAGCCCGCGCAATTTCCGCGCCGAAACCGTGGCGGCCTGGATGAACTTCTACGTCCTGGCGCAACGTTCGGAGCAGGCAGGACGGCTCCTTGGCATCTATCACACGCGGTTGCGCTCGAACCTGCGTCACGCCCTGCGCGGACTTGTGGGTGGACGCTCCGGCGATGTCGCCGCGCGGGTGGCGGCGCTGATAGACGGGGTCTACCTGCGCCAGTCGCTGGGTGGCGGCGCGCCCGACGGGGAGGCGGCCGAGCGTGCCGTGATGTGCTACGTCCAGCTCGAGATCGACAAGGGGAGATCATGACCAGACCGAATATTCTCATCTTCATGGTGGATCAGCTCAACGGGACCTTCTTTCCCGACGGGCCGGCAGAGTGGCTGCATGTTCCCAACCTGCGCAAGCTTGCCGCGCGCTCGACGCGGTTTGCCAACGCCTACACGGCCAGCCCGCTCTGCGCGCCGGGGCGGGCAGCCTACATGTCGGGCCAGCTCCCGAGCGGCACCGGGGTTTATGACAATGCCGCCGAGTTCGCATCAAGCGTTCCGACCTATGCGCATCATCTGCGCCGCGCGGGCTATCAGACCTGCCTCTCGGGCAAGATGCATTTTGTCGGCCCAGATCAGCTTCACGGCTTCGAGGAGCGGCTGACGACCGACATCTACCCGCCCGATTTCGGCTGGACGCCGGACTATCGCAAACCGGGCGAGCGGATCGACTGGTGGTATCACAACCTCGGCAGCGTCACGGGCGCAGGCGTGGCCGAGATATCCAACCAGATGGAATATGACGACGAGGTCGCCTATCACGCGCGGGCCAAGGTCTACGACTACGCACGCGGCAAGGATGGGCGGCCGTGGTGCATGACCGTGAGCTTCACGCATCCGCATGACCCCTACGTGGCAAGGAAGAAATACTGGGATCTCTACGAGGATTGCGAGCATCTGCTGCCGGAAGTTCCGGCGATGGATTACGACGATCACGACCCGCACAGCCAGCGCATCTTCGATGCCAATGACTGGCGCTCCTACGACATCTCCGAGGAGGATATCCGCCGCTCCCGCCGGGCCTATTTCGCCAATATCTCCTATCTCGACGACAAGATCGGCGAGGTCATGGAGGCGCTGGAGACGACGCGGCAGGCCGAGGACACGATCGTCCTCTTCGTCTCCGACCATGGCGACATGCTCGGCGAGCGCGGGCTGTGGTTCAAGATGAGCTTCTACGAGGGGTCCGCGCGGGTTCCGATGATGATCGCGGCGCCGCAGATGGAGGCGGGACTCGTCGAGGTGCCGGTGAGCAACATCGATGTCTGCCCGACGCTCTGCGAGCTTGCGGGCGTGGACATGGGCGAGGTGATGCCCTGGACGACCGGAGAGAGCCTCGTGCGGCTCGGGCAGGGCGGCGCGCGCAAGAGCCCCGTGGCGATGGAATATGCCGCCGAGGCGAGCTATTCGCCGCTCGTCGCGCTGCGCCATGGCAAGTGGAAATACACCAATTGCGCGATCGACCCCGAGCAGCTCTTCGACCTTGAAGCAGACCCCAGCGAGCTGACCAACCGCGCGGAAGACCCGGATTGCGGGCGCATCCTCGAAGTGTTCCGGCGCATGGCGGCGGAGCGGTGGGATCTCGAGGAGTTCGATGCCGATGTGCGCAAGAGCCAGGCCGCGCGCTGGGTCGTCTACGAGGCGCTGCGGCAGGGCGGCTACTATCCCTGGGATTTCCAGCCGCTCCAGGACGCCTCGGAGCGCTACATGCGCAACCATATGGATCTCAACACGCTCGAGGACACCCAGCGGTTCCCACGGGGCGAGTGATGGGCTGCCCCCTCGCCACGCCGCCCGCCCGCCCTCCCCGGCGCGGCGAGGGGGCAGAAAGTTAGGATATGCAGATGCAAGCAGATTACGTCATCGTCGGGGCAGGCTCGGCGGGCAGTGCAATGGCTTACCGGCTCAGCGAGGCCGGCAAGTCCGTCATCGTGATCGAGCATGGTGGCACGGATGCGGGGCCCTTCATCCAGATGCCCGCCGCGCTGAGCTATCCGATGAACATGAAGGCCTATGACTGGGGCTACATGACGGAACCGGAGCCGCACCTCGGGGGGCGGCGGCTGGTGGCGCCGCGCGGCAAGGTGATCGGTGGGTCGAGTTCGATCAACGGGATGGTCTATGTGCGCGGCCACGCACGCGATTTCGACCATTGGCGCGACAGCGGCGCGGCGGGCTGGGGATTTGCCGATGTGCTGCCCTATTACAAGCGGATGGAGCATTGGCACGGCGACACCGGTGATGCGGGCTGGCGCGGCACGGACGGGCCCTTGCACATCACCCGCGGGCCGCGCGCCAACCCGCTCTATCACGCCTTCGTCGAGGCCGGACGGCAGGCGGGCTACGAGGTCACCGACGACTATAACGGCGAGAAGCAGGAAGGCTTCGGCGCTTTCGAGCAGACCGTCTGGAAGGGGCGGCGCTGGTCGGCGGCCAATGCCTATCTGCGCCCGGCCCTGAAGCGTGAGAATTGCACGCTGGTGCGCGGGCTGGCCGAGAAGATCGAGATCAGCGAGGGCCGCGCGACGGGCGTGAAGATCCGGCGCGGGGGGCGGAGCGAAGTGATCGAAGCGCGCGCCGAGGTTATCATCGCCGCGAGCGCCTTCAACTCGCCCAAGCTCCTGATGCTGAGCGGGATCGGCCCGGCGGCGCACCTCGCGGAACACGGCATCGATGTGGTGGCCGACCGCCGCGGTGTCGGGCAGAACCTTCAGGACCACCTGGAGATGTATATCCAGTATGCCTCGAAGCAGCCGATCACGCTCTACAAGCACTGGAACCTTGTCTCGAAGGGTTTGATCGGGGCGCAATGGCTCTTTACCAAGGCGGGGCTGGGCGCGTCGAACCAGTTCGAAAGCTGTGCCTTCATCCGCAGCCAGGCGGGCGTCGAGTATCCGGACATCCAGTATCACTTCCTGCCCATGGCGGTGCGCTATGACGGCAAGGCCCCGGCGGAAGGGCACGGCTTCCAGGCCCATGTCGGGCCCATGCGCTCGCCTTCGCGGGGAGCAGTGACACTGAAGAGTTCGGACCCGGCGCAGGCGCCGAGCATCCTCTTCAACTACATGAGTGACGCGCAGGACTGGGAGGATTTCCGCCGCTGCATCCGGCTGACGCGGGAGATTTTCGAGCAAGAGGCCTTCGCGCCTTTCGCGGGGCACGAGATATTGCCGGGCGAGGCCGTGCAGAGCGATGATGCGCTGGACGAGGTGATCCGCGAGCACGTCGAAAGCGCCTATCACCCTTGTGGAACCTGCAAGATGGGCGACAGGCATGACCCGGACGCCGTGGTCGATCCCGAATGCCGGGTGATCGGGATCGAGGGGCTGCGCGTGGCCGACAGCTCGATTTTCCCGCGCGTGACGAACGGCAACCTCAATGGCCCGTCGATCATGACGGGCGAGAAGGCGAGCGACCATATCCTGGGCCGCGTGCCTCTGACGCCTGTCAACGACGCGCCATGGGTTCACCCGGAATGGCGGGCCTCGCAGCGCTGAGCGCGAGCGTTAACGTTTCTTAACGAAACCTGTTGATCCCGCATTGCGGCGGGCGCATGTTAACCAAATGTTAAGAAAGATTAACGCTGCTCTGGTCAGCCTTTGTCTGCTGATTTTGCCCTTGCCGAGTGCCGCCGAGAGTTTTTCGGGGCGCATTGACGTGGTGGACGGAGACACGATCCGCGTCGCAGGCAGGACCGTGCGGCTGCACGGAATAGACGCGCCGGAGCAGGAGCAGAGCTGCGAGCGCGCCCAGGGCGCTCGCTGGGCCTGCGGCGCCTGGGTGACAGGGCGCGTGCAAGACGCCTTCGAAGGCCGCAAGGCCCGCTGCGAGGCTGTCGACATCGACCGCTACGAACGGATCGTGGCGCGCTGCGAGGTCGGAGGCTTGGACATGGGCCGGTGGCTTGTCAGCGAGGGGCTGGCTTTCGCTTACCGGAAATATTCCATGGCCTATGATCTCGACGAGAAACGCGCGGCGGTGAATGATCGCGGGCTGCATGCCAGCCGCGTGCAGAGCCCGGCGCAGTTTCGCCGCTCGCAACGCAAAGAGGAGGCCCCGCCCGATCCTGCCTGCAGGATCAAGGGCAACATCTCCGCGAAGGGGGTGAAGATTTTCCACGCGCCGGGACAGCAGCACTACACGCGCACGCGGATCAGCACACGCAAGGGCGAACGCTGGTTCTGCTCGGCGCAGGAGGCGCGGGCGGCAGGCTGGCGCAAGGCGCGGCGATAGCGCCGCCATTTGATCCGTGTCAAGGCAGGGCGGCGGGGCATGTCCTAGCTTCGGGTGAAACCGACAACAGGAGTGGAAACATGTCGCATACCCCCCATGAGCTGAGTGAAGAATTCCCCGAATACGCCGACAAGATGAGCGCGCTCAAAACCGAGAACGCGCATTTCGCCAAGCTGGCCGAGGAATACCACGAGCTCAACCGCGCGGTGCATCGCGCGGAGAC
>JAWLEL010000182.1:0-5688 GCA_041686165.1 Lentibacter sp. | reverse complement strand
GCCGTCAAGCTATCCACCGCCAGCGCGACGCCGCCAAGCATGACAACCGTCCAGCCGGCAACCTCCGGCGGGTCGATCATCCGCATGCCGCCTTCATATATGAGATAGAAGCCGACAAGGATCAGGGTCGTGTAATTGATCAACGCCGCAATGATCTCGATGCGGCCATAACCGAAGGTCATATGCGCGTCTGCTGGCCTCCGCGCAATCTTGCGCGCGGCAAAGGCAATCACCAGCGACGCCATGTCGGAGAAGTTGTGCAGCGCATCGGCAATCAGCGCGAGGCTGCCGGACAGGATGCCACCAATGATCTGAGCCACAGTCAAAAGTGCATTGGCCCAGATGGCTATGGAGACACGCCGGTCTCCGGAGGCCGGGTCAATATTGGCGTGATCATGAGGCATCTATCAGTCGCTCCGCTGGATCATCACGACCAGGTCCCTGGCCTCGGACACCGTGTTGGAGATCGAGCCGTTTTTCCGCCGGGTGCAATGCATGAGGTCAAGCTGCTTTCTGCGCATTGATGGCGCATGAGCAGTCTGAACCCAAATTTTTTCGGCGGGAAGGCATCGTGGTTTCGCATCGGGTCGCGCATCACGAACTTCCGCAGCTCCGGCATGGCCGGTGCTGCATCTGGCATGCCGTCCGATCCGGGGCTGGCTCCAGCCGATGGAGACGTGGCTCTGCAGCCTGTTCTCCCGACAAGAAGGACCTCGAAAAACGGACTGGCTGCGCGGTTCCCGGAGGACTGCGCAGGCTTCGGGATAATCTCTCTTTCGAGAGGCGCGCGATTTGCCGTGTCGCAGTGCCGGGTCAGACGCGCTCCACGGCGACGTTGTCGGAGGGGTAGAAGGCGAGGTAGCCCTTGATGGCCACGGCACCTTCGAGCGGGTTTTCATAGCTCCAGGCCGCGTTCTCCAGCGTCTTGGACTTGGTGACGATGGAATAATAGCTCGCATCGCCCTTTTTCGGACAATGGCTCGTCTTGTCGCTTTCGTCGAGAAAGGCCGTGGCGATGTCCTCGCGGGGGAAATAGATCACGGTGGGCAGATCGCCTTCCTGCATCTCGAGCGCGTTCCTGCTCTCGCCGAGAACCGCGCCACCTGCGCGGACGACCCATGTGCCCTCGGCGGGTGTCAGTGTGAAGTCATTTGCCATGCGGATCTCCCCCTTTGAGCCTGTGTAATGCCCCAGGCATGTGACAACAAGGTGTCAGATTGGCACGTCGGCCCGGCGGCCTCTCAGATCGGCGCCGTCGCCGCCTCGAGCCAGTCGCGCGCGGGAGCGGACAGCCGCGACGACAGGTTTTCGCGGCAGGCGGCGTGGTAGCGGTTGAGCCAGTCGCGCTCCGGCTGGGAGAGCATCTGCACCTCGATCAGCCGGCGGTCGATGGGCACGTAGGTGAGCGTCATGAAATCGAGCATCTCGCGGTCATCCGCCCCTTCGAGCGGGCCGGCCTCCTGCACCACGATGAGATTCTCGATGCGGATGCCGAAGGCCCCCTCGCGGTAATAGCCCGGCTCGTTGGACAGGATCATGCCCGGCTCGAGCGGCACTTCTGATGTGCGGGCGAGGCGTTGGGGGCCTTCATGAACGCAAAGGTAGACTCCGACGCCATGGCCTGTGCCGTGGTTGAAATCCTGACCCGCAAGCCAGAGCGGGTAGCGCGCGACGGCGTCGAGATCGCGCCCCGCGAGCCCCTTGGGAAAGCGCAGGCGCGAGATCGCGATCATGCCTTGCAGCACGCGGGTGAAGGCCTGGCGCTCTTCCCCGCCCACCGTGCCGACAGGCAGCGTGCGGGTGATGTCCGTGGTGCCGTCGATATACTGACCGCCGGAATCAAGCACCAGGAGGTGGCCGTCTTGCAGCACCGCATTGGTCTCCTCGGTGACGCGGTAGTGCATGATCGCGCCGTGGGGGCCGGTTCCGGCGATGGTCTCGAAGCTGATGTCGAGCAGGGCTTTCGAGGCGCGGCGGGCCTCCTCGAGCCGTGTGACGACCTGCGATTCGGTCAGTGTGCCGGGCGCCTGGGCTTCGAACCAGGAGAGGAACTCGGCCATAGCGGCGCCGTCGCGCAGATGCGCCTCCCGGGTGCCCGCGATCTCGGCGGCGCTCTTGCGCGCCTTGGGCAGGATGCAGGGATCGTCTGCCCAGACCAGCTCGGCGCTGCTTTCGGCCAGTTCATGGGCGATCCTGACCGGCGCTGTCTTGCGGTCCACGCGGACCTTGCCGCGCAGGGAGTGCAGCGTGGGGACGAGGGCCGAAGGAGGGCGGACCTTCACCTCGTCGCCGAGATGGGCGCGCAGCACATCGTCCACCTTTGCCGCATCGACGAAAAGCGTCACCTGGCCGGTGTCATAAAGGATCGCGAAGGCATGGGGCACCGGGTTGCGCGGGATGTCGGAGCCGCGGATGTTGAGCAGCCAGGCGAGGCTGTCGGGCAGGGTGATGACAGCGGCGCTGTGCCCGGCCTCGCGCAACTCCCCGGCCAGGCGCGCGCGCTTGGAGCCGTGGCTTTCGCCCGCCAGCGCCTCGGGATAGGCGGCGATGGGGCCGAGCGGCGGTGCGGGTTGATCCGCCCAGATCCTGTCGACGAGATTGGGCAGGGCGTGCAGCACGACGCCTTTTTCCGAGAGGGCGTTTTCGAGCGTGTCGATCTCCTGTGCGACGTGCAGCCAGGCATCGTAGCCGACCGTCCCGCCCTCGGGCAGGGCCTCGGCCAGCCAGTCCTTGAGCTGGGTGTCGGGCCAGGGCACGGGCGTGAAATGATCGAGGGCGACCTGCTCCTTGACCTGCGTGCGATAGCGCCCGTCGATGAAGACACCGGCGGCATTCATCGTGATGGCCGCGAAGCCTGCCGAGCCGGTGAACCCGGTGAGCCATGACAGCCTTTCGTCATGAGCTGCGCAGTATTCGCCCTGGTGGGCATCGGCGCGGGGCACGAGAAAGGCAGCCACGTTCTCGCGAGACATCTCGGCGCGCAGGGCGCCGAGGCGGGCGGGGCCCTGGCTCGGGTCGGACCGGTTTTCGAAGCTCTGGAACATGGCATTCCCCTGATCATGCGTCGGAGCAGGTTAGGGGTGTTGCGGGCTTTGGGAAAGAGGGGTTTCGTATTTTGCTGCGCAAAATCCGACCGGTTGGGGGAGCTCTGCTCCCCCAAACCCCCACGGGATATTTCCGGCAAGAAAAAGGCGAAGAGCCGCGTGTTCAGCTCGCGCGCTTCATCCCCATGACGCGGGCGCGGGCGCGGGGATCGGAATCGAAGAGGGCGGCGAGTTGCTCGGTCATCGCGCCGGCGAGCTGTTCGACATCGGTGATCGTCACCGCGCGGTCGTAGTAGCGCGTTACGTCATGGCCGATGCCGATGGCCAGGAGCTCGACCGCGCGCCGTTTCTCGACCATGGCGATCACGTCGCGCAGGTGTTTCTCGAGGTAGTTCGCCGGGTTGACCGAAAGCGTGCTGTCATCGACGGGGGCACCATCGGAGATCACCATGAGGATCTTGCGGGCCTCGGGGCGCTTGCCCATGCGACGGTGCGCCCATTCGAGAGCCTCGCCGTCGATGTTCTCCTTGAGCAGACCCTCTTTCATCATCAGCCCGAGGTTGGGCCGGGCGCGGCGCCAGGGCGTGTCGGCGCCCTTGTAGATGATGTGGCGCAGATCGTTGAGGCGGCCGGGCTGGGCCGGGCGGCCCTCGGCCAGCCAGGTCTCGCGGGCGAGCCCGCCTTTCCACGCGCGTGTCGTGAACCCCAGAATCTCGACCTTCACCGAGCAGCGCTCGAGCGTGCGCGCCAGGACATCGGCGCAGATGGCGGCGATGGAAATGGGGCGGCCGCGCATGGAGCCGGAGTTGTCCAGGAGCAGCGTCACCACCGTGTCGCGGAACTCCGTGTCCTGCTCGACCTTGAAGCTGAGCGGGGTCGTCGGGTTGGCCACGACGCGCGCCAGGCGGCCGGCGTCGAGGATGCCTTCTTCCTGATCGAAGGACCACGAGCGGTTCTGCTGGGCCTGGAGGCGGCGCTGGAGCTTGTTGGCGAGACGGCTGACCGCGCCCTTGAGCGGGTCGAGTTGCTGGTCGAGATAGGCGCGCAGGCGTTCGAGCTCGTCCGCATCGGCAAGCTCCTCGGCGAGGATCTCCTCGTCGTGGGTGTCGCTGTAGACGAGATAGTCGGGATCGGCCTCTGACGCCGGGGCGGGGGGCGGCGGCTCCAGCGGGGCCTCGCCATCGGGCATCTCGGCCTCTTCGCCCATGTCCTCGTCGGCCATCTCGTCCATCGAGACCTGGGCCTCGGAGGCGTCTTGCGTCTCTTCCTGGCTCTGCTCGGGGCTGGCCTCGTCCTGGCTTTCCTCGCTGTCGTCCTGGCCGGTGCTGTCGGGCTGATCGTCGTCTTCCTCGGCGCTCTCCTCGCTGTCGTCCTGGTCCTCGTCGGGGGCGTCCGGGTCTTCGCCGAGCTGGTCGCCATAGCCCAGGTCGCGGATCACCTGCCGTGCGAAGCGCGAAAAGGCGGCCTGATCGCCCAGCTCGTCGCCGACGTTTTCCAACGTCTCGCCGGCGCGCTCTTCCATGAAGCCCTGCCAGAGTTCCATGATGTTGCGCGCGCCGGGGGGAAGCTCGCGGCCCGTGGCCAGATGCCGGACGAGATAGCCCGCCGCCGTGGCCAGCGGCGCATCGGCGCGGTCGGTGATCTGGTCGAAGCCGCGGCGCTGGGCGTCGTCGGCGATCTTGGCGTCGATATTGCCTGCCGTGCCGGGCATGTCGCGCGCGCCCATGGCCTCGCAGCGGGCGGTTTCCATCGCCTCGTAGATGTCGCGCGCCAGATCGCCCGAGGGCGCATAGCGCGCATGGGTGCCGGTGTCGTGATACTTGTGCCTGAGGGCGAGGGCGTCGGCGGTGCCGCGCGCCAGCAGGACCTCTTCGCGGCTCATGCGGCGCGAGACCTGCGGCAGGCGCATGTTGTCGCCCGCAACGCCCGAAGGGTCGACCGAATAGCTGACCGTCAGATCGGCATCATCGGCCATGACCTTCGTGGCCTCGGCGAGCGCCTTCTTGAACGGATCGGCCGGGTTATCGGTCGGTTTCTTGCTCATCCGGTCCGGCTCAGCCCCAGCTCACGCTTGCCGCGCTCTCGGGCAGTTCTTCATCGAAGAGGCGCTGGTAGAACTCGGCCACGGTCTGGCGTTCGAGCTCGTCGCACTTGTTGAGGAAGGTCAGGCGGAAGGCGTAGCCCACATCGCGGAAAATCTCGGCGTTCTGGGCCCATGCAATGACCGTGCGGGGGCTCATGACGGTGCTGAGATCGCCGTTCATGAAGGCGGTGCGCGTCAGATCGGCGACGCCGACCATCTGCTTGACGGTCTTGCGGCCCTTCTCGGTGTTGTAGTGGGGGTTCTTGGACAGGACGATATTGGCCTCGGCCTCCTGGCTGAGATAGTTCAGCGTGGCGACGAGAGACCAGCGGTCCATCTGGCCCTGGTTGATCTGTTGCGTGCCGTGATAGAGGCCCGTCGTATCCCCGAGGCCCACGGTGTTGGCCGTGGAGAAGAGGCGGAAATAGGGGTTGGGCGTGATCACCTCGTTCTGGTCGAGCAGCGTCAGCTTGCCGTCCACTTCGAGCACACGCTGGATGACGAACATCACGTCGGCGCGTCCGGCATCGTATTCGTCGAAGACGATGGCCGTGGGGTTCC
>JAWLEL010000181.1:0-5703 GCA_041686165.1 Lentibacter sp. | reverse complement strand
CGGCAGCCCTAGGGCCTTGATCCCGTCTTCCCCGACCGCGCCCATGACAAGGCCCTCGGCGGCGTAGATATCGGCGATATAGTTGATCATCAGGTCGGCGTTGAAGCCCACGAAGACCGCCGCGAGGCCCACGAGCGAGTGCATGATCGCCACGAGCTCGGGCATCTGGGTCATCTCGACCCGCGTGGCGAGCCGGTAGCCGACAGCCGCACCGCCCGCGATCAGCACGAGCGAGGCCAGCCAGAGGCCGGAGCCGGGGCCGAAGAGCGTCGCCAGAATGGCGACGGCCATGCCGACAATGCCGTACCAGACCGCGCGTTTCGCGCTTTCCTGGCCCGAAAGCCCGCCGAGCGACAAGATGAAGAGGATGGCGGCGACCACATAGGCCGCGATGGTGAATGCGTTTTCCATTGTCTCCGCTCCCCCTTACGATTTCTGGAACATGGCGAGCATGCGCCGTGTCACGAGGAAGCCGCCGAAGATGTTCACGGCGGCCATGAAGATGCCCAGCGCGGCCAGGATCGTGATCAGCCACGATGTGGAGCCGATCTGGATCAGCGCGCCGAGGATGATGATCGAGGAGATCGCATTGGTCACCGCCATCAGCGGCGTGTGCAGGCTGTGCGCCACACCCCAGATCACCTGGAAGCCGACGAAGACCGCGAGCACGAAGACGATGAAATGCTGCATGAAGCTCGCCGGCATGCCCGGAATGAGCCCGACACCGAGCACAAGCGCGGCACCGACGGCCAGTAGCGTGACCTGGCTTTTGGTCTGCGCCTTGAAGGCGGCCACTTCCTCGGCGCGTTTCTCCTCGGGCGTGAGTTCCTTGACTTCCGGTTTCTTCTGCGCCGCGATGGCCTGGACCTTCGGCGGCGGCGGCGGGAAGGTGATCTCGCCCTCGAAGGCTACGGTCGCGCCGCGAATGACATCGTCATCCATGTCATGGTTGACCTGGCCGTCCTTCTCGGGCGTCAGGTCGGTCATCATGTGGCGGATGTTCGTGGCGTAGAGGTTCGAGGCCTGCGTGGCCATGCGGCTGGCGAAATCCGTGTAGCCGACGATGGTCACGCCATTCTCGGTGACGATCTTCTCGTCCTTGACCGTGCCTTCCGCGTTGCCGCCCTGCTCTGCCGCCAGATCGACGATGACCGAGCCCGGCTTCATCGCCGCGATCATGTCCTTGGTCCAGAGCTTGGGCGCCGGGCGGTTGGGAATGAGCGCCGTGGTGATGACGATGTCCACCTCGGGGGCCAGCTCGCGGAACTTGGCAAGCTGCGCCTCGCGGAATTCATCGGACTGGACGGAGGCATAGCCGCCCGTCGCCGCGCCGTCCTCAACCTCTTCGTCGAAGTCGAGATAGACGAATTCAGCCCCCATCGATTCGACCTGCTCGGCCACCTCGGGGCGCACGTCGAAGGCGTAGGTAACCGCGCCGAGGCTCGTCGAGGTCCCGATCGCGGCAAGGCCCGCAACACCGGCCCCCACCACGAGAACTTTCGCGGGCGGAACCTTGCCCGCCGCCGTGATCTGCCCGGTGAAGAATCGGCCGAAATTGCTGCCGGCCTCGATGACGGCGCGGTAGCCTGCGATATTGGCCATCGAGCTCAGCGCATCCATCTTCTGGGCGCGGCTGATACGCGGCACCATCTCCATGGCGATGACATTCGCGCCCTTGGCCTTCGCGGCCTCCATGCCCTCTTCGTTACCGGCGGGATTGAAGAAGGAAATCAGCGTCTTGCCCTTCTTGAGATACCCCAGCTCCTCGCTCGAGGGCTGGCGCACCTTGGCGATGATATCGGCATCCTTCCAAAGGGCGTTGGCGGTCTTCTTGATCGTGACGCCCGCCTCCTTGTAGTCCTTGTCCGGATACCCCGCCTGCGCGCCTGCGCCGGTCTCGATCATGCACTCATGGCCCAGCTTCTGAAGCTGGCGCGCCGAGTCCGGGGTCATGGCGACACGCGCCTCCCCCTCGAAGATTTCCTTTGGTGTTCCGATTATCACCGGTCTTCCCCCTTCCACTTATCGCCCGGATGCGGGCAACGATATTTCACGCAAACGGCAGATGACTTGCCGAAAATTACAATAACAAATGCCGCATTGCAGCACGGCTGTCAAAGCCAACGTCGCGTCTCGCGCCTGTAGGCGTCAAACTCTGCCCCGAACGCATCCTGCAGCCTCTCTTCTTCCCCCTCGATGAAGCGCCAGCTGATCAGCCACATGAACACAGGCACCAGCACGAGCGCGGGGATCGCCCCCCAATACAGCGCCGCGCCCGCCAATACAAACGCATCTCCAAGATAGATCGGATTGCGGCTCAGAGCGAAAACCCCCTCGGTAACGAGCGCGCTCGGGCGCTGGCGCGGGATGAACGTCGTCCGGTGACGCAACATCTGCCAGACAGCGGCAATCATCAGCGCCACCCCGACGATCACCAGCGCGCCCCCGAAGGGACGCGCCCAGAGCCCATCCAAGCCCGGCCAGAGCGCCGATTGCCCTTCCGACACCCCCCAAGCCAACACCAGAAAGCCCAGCAACCAGACCGGCGGCAGGTCGAGCTGTTTCATACATGCGCTCCCACGCCGCTCATTCCCATTCCATTTCCTCGAAGACCCGGCCTGCATTCTTCGTGGCGAGTTCCTCGAAAGTATCCAGATGCTCCCAGTTCGACTGGTCCACATAGTAAGCGTCCGACAGATCACCGCCAGCGTCGAGATGATCGCCGATCTTGGCACGCAGGTCCTTGAGGTAGCCCACCGTGCCCTCGGTCACGACAGGCAGGTTCGTCGGGTGCCCGTGTCCAGGGATGATATAGGTCGGCTCCAGCGGCATGAATTCTTCCTCGAAAGTCTCGATCCAGCAGCTCGTACATGTATCGGGGAAGATCGGCGGCATGCGCGTATGAAAGGCGATGTCCCCGGCGATCATCATGGACTGCTCGGGCAGCCAGACCTGCGTGTCGCCCGGCCCATGCGCTGGCCCCAGGTGCAGCACCTCGAAACGCGTCCCGCCGAGTTCGAAGTCGTGGCGATCCGAAAAGCTCAGATTGGCCGAGACGGCACGCGTGCCTTCGGCCTTGTCGCGGTTGTAACGCTCCATACCTGCGAGAATCTCATGGCCGTGCGCCTCTGTCTCCGCGATCGCATCCTCATGAGCGAGGATATCAACACCGAGATCCGCCCAGTAGGAATTGCCGAGCATCGCGTGGCCCTGCCCGTTCTCGTTGATCACGAGTTTCACCGGCTGGTCCGTGACCGCCTTGATCTCCTCGTGCAGGGCCGCCGCCAGCCGCGCCGAGGCTCCGCCGTTGATGACGACAACGCCCTCTCCGGTGACCACGAAGCTGAGGTTGTTGTTGTGGCCCGAGTTCTCGTAGGTCGGCGGCGCGGTCGCCCCGATCGCGCTCCAGACATTCTCGATGACCTGGTAAGGCTTGGAATAAAGCTCGGACTGCGGATATTGGTCGGCGATGTCCTCGCTCGCCGCGGCCATACCCGCGCAGAGCCCCGCTGCAGCCGTCAGTTTTATCAGATGTCTCATGACGTTCCCCTCCTTGAATTTGCCTGCACAATCACATTCACCCGCGTGAATGTCTAGTGGTCTTGCAATCCCGCGCATTGCCCGACACTCTCGCTCCGAAACAGGGAGGATACCATGAGCCTGACGGGAAAACACGCGCTTGTCACGGGCGGCGGAACGGGAATCGGCCTTGCCATCGCCAGGGCGCTCGCCGACGAGGGCGCGGAGGTGACGATCACGGGCCGCCGCGCCGATGTGCTCGAGGATGTCGCGGGCGGCAGGCTGCACGCCCAGCAAATGGACGTGGCCGACGAGGCCTCCGTGGTGGACGGCACCGCTGCCGCCGTCGCCGCGCGCGGGCCGGTGCAGATCTGCGTGGCCAATGCCGGCATCGCCGAAGGCAAGACGCTCCAGAAGACCGATCTCGACTTCTGGCGCAAGGTCATGGCGATCAATCTCGACGGCGCCTTTCTGACCATCCGCGAAAGCATGCGCTCCATGACGCAGACAGACTGGGGCCGCGTCATTGCCGTCAGTTCCATCGCCGGGCTGCACGGGCTCAAGGGCGCAGGTGCCTATTCCGCCTCGAAGCATGGCGTGCTCGGGCTCATCCGCACCTATTCGGAAGAATTCATGGGCACGGGATATACCTTCAACTCGCTCTGCCCCGGCTATGTCGAGACGGATATCGTGCGCAAGCAGATGGTCTCGATCGCCGAGCGCACCGGCCAGACGCCCGAGGAGGCGCGTCAATACATGGCCTCGGCCAATCGCCACAAGACTCTGATCCAGCCCGAGGAAGTTGTCGCCGCTGCGCTCTGGCTGTGCGGGCCGGGCTCTCAAAGCGTGAACGGCATCGAAGTGCCCATCGCAGGCGGCAAGATCTAGCGGGCGAGCATCCGCAACCGCAGGCCCGCGAACGGGCGCTTTCACCTCAATTTACAGGACAGCAGATGACGGACTTTTCCAAGACAAAAGCGCAGTTCCATATCCCCGAAGGGATGATCTATCTGGATGGCAATTCGCTCGGCCCAATGCCGAAGGCGGCGCCGGCGAGGATGCAGGCGGCGATGCAGGACGAATGGGGCGAGATGCTCATCACCGGCTGGAACAAGGCAGGATGGATGGCCCAGCCTGCCCGCGTGGGCGATCGGATCGCGCAGCTCATCGGCGCCGAGTCGGGCCATGTGGTGATGGGCGACACGCTCTCGATCAAGGTCTACCAGGCGCTGGCCTCGGCGCTGGAGATGCGCCCCGAGCGCCGCGTCATTCTCTCGGACAGCGGCAACTTCCCCTCCGATCTCTACATGGCCGAAGGTCTCATCAAGTCGCTCGGCCAGGGCCACGAGCTGCGCATCGTCGCGCCCGAGGAGGTGGAGGCCAATATCACCGAAGAGGTCGCGGTCACGCTCATTACCGAGGTCGACTATCGCACGGGGCGCCTGCATGACATGACCGCGCTGACGGAAAAGGCCCATGCCGCCGGCGCGCTCACCGTCTGGGACCTGGCGCATACCGCCGGGGCGACGGATGTGCGCGTCGCCGAGGCGGGGGCCGATTTCGCCGTCGGTTGCACCTACAAGTATCTCAATGGCGGCCCGGGCGCGCCCGCGTTCATCTATGTCGCCCCGCGCCACGCGGATGTTGCGCGCCCCGCCCTGTCGGGCTGGCTCGGCCATGAAGCCCCCTTCGCCTTCGACCAGAGTTATCGCCCCGGCGCGGGAATCGAGCGGATGCGCGTGGGTACGCCACCCGTCCTCGCGCTCGCCGCGCTGGAAGCGGCGCTCGATATCTGGGACATGACCGACATGGCGGCGATCCGCGCGAAATCAAAGGAGCTGACGACGCTTTTCGCCGAGGAGGTCTCGCGCCGCTGCCCGATGCTGACGCTCGCTTCGCCGGAAGACCCGGAGGCCCGCGGCAGCCAGGTCTCCTTCATCTTCGAGGAGGGATATGCCGCCATGCAGGCGCTGATCGCGCGTGGCGTCATCGGCGATTTCCGCGCCCCGGAGATCATGCGCTTCGGCTTCACGCCGCTCTATATCGACGAGGCGGATGTGATGCGCGCCGTGGAGATCATCGACGAGGTGATGACAGGCAAGCTCTGGGACCGCGAGGACTACAAGGCGCGCGCCGCCGTGACATGATTTCGGATTTGGCTTCGCCAAATCCGACCCGGCGGGG
>JAWLEL010000180.1:0-5706 GCA_041686165.1 Lentibacter sp. | reverse complement strand
GCGACGGCGGCCTCTTCGGGCTCGGACCTGAACGGGATGGCGGCGCTCGATGCGGCCGAGCAGATCAAGGCGCGGCTCGTGGCCCATGCCGCCGAGAAATGGGGCGATGTCTGCAATGATGTGCAGTTCGCGGATGGCAAGGTTCTTTGCGGCGGGGAGGAGTTCGGCTGGCGCGAGTTCATCGCGCAGGCCTATGCGGACCGCGTGCAGCTTTCGGCGGCGGGGTTCTACAAGACGCCGAAGATCCATTGGGACAGAGCCAAGGGGCAGGGGCGGCCATTCTATTACTTTGCCTACGGTGCCGCGTGCAGCGAGGTCGAGATCGACACGCTGACGGGCGAATGTCGCGTGCTGCGCGCCGATATTCTGCATGATGTGGGCCGCTCGCTCAATCCGGCGGTTGACCGGGGGCAGGTGGAAGGCGCGTTCATCCAGGGAATGGGCTGGCTGACCACCGAGGAGCTGTGGTGGGACGAGGCCGGGCGGCTGCGGACCCATGCGCCGAGCACCTACAAGATCCCGCTGGCGAGCGACAAGCCGCGCGAGTTCAACGTGCGCCTCGCCGAGTGGAGCGAGAATCCCGAGCGCACGATCAAGCGCTCCAAGGCCGTGGGCGAGCCGCCCTTCATGCTGGGCATCTCCGTCTTCGAGGCGATCTCCCATGCCGTGGCTTCGGTGGCGGATTACAAGCTCTGCCCGAGGCTCGACGCGCCCGCGACGCCGGAGCGCATCCTGATGGCCGTGGAGCGGCTGAAGCGATGAGCGACTTGCGCGCATTCCTGGATGAGGGCCCTTGCGTCGAGGTGCGGATTGCCGAGGTGCGCGGATCGAGCCCGCGAGAGGCGGGGGCCTTCATGCTGGTGCGCGCCGATGCGCTCCGGGGGACGATCGGCGGCGGGCAGCTTGAATACATGGCGCTCGACGAGGCGCGGGGGCTCGCCCGCTCTGATGAGCGGTCTCGCGAGATGGACGTGCCGCTCGGCCCCGAGATCGGGCAATGCTGCGGCGGGCGGGTGCGGCTTGAGCTGCGCCACGTGGACGCGGCGCGCGCCGAGGCTTTGCTGCGTGAAGAGGCCGCGCGGCGCGCGGCGCAGCCCGAAGTGCTCATCTTCGGGGCGGGGCACGTGGGCCGCGCGCTGGCGCGCGCGCTTGAGCCGCTGCCTGTGAAGGCGAAGTTGATCGATTCTCGTGAAGGCGAGCTGGGACACTATCGCGGCGAGGTGCCGACCAGCCTGAGCGCGATCCCCGAGGCGGAGGTTCGCGAGGCGGGCAAGGGCGCGGCCTATGTGATCGCCACGCATGATCATGCGCTGGATTTCCTGTTGGCGTCGGAGGCCCTGGAGCGGGGCGATGCCGCCTATGTCGGGATGATCGGATCGAAAACCAAGCGGGCGCGCTTCAAGCGCTGGCACGCGGGCGATGCGCGCGGGCTGGTCTGCCCGATGGCCGCCGCGATGAAGGGCGACCGACGGCCCGAGGTGATCGCGGCTTTCGTTGCCGCCGAGATTCTGGGTGCGCTTGGCGCTGTGCAACCGGCTGTTAAGCCATCCGTTGATATGAGTGAATGATGACAGACAAGCTGTTTCTCGGCCGTGTGCTGAGTTTTGACCGCCGCCCGGAGGGGGCGGAAGACGAGGCCGCGCTGAGCTATCACGCCGATGGCGCCGTTCTCGTGCGCGGCGGGCGTATCTTGGCCGCTGGCGCGCGCGCGGATGTCGATGCCGGTGATGCCGAGCTCATCGACCACAGGCCGCATCTGATCCTGCCGGGCTTCATCGATACGCATCTGCATTTTCCCCAGGTGCAGGTGCTGGCGAGCTGGGGGCGTGACCTTCTGGACTGGCTGAACACCTACACCTTCCCCGAGGAGACACGCTACGCCGACGCCGCGCATTGCGCCGCGATGGCGAAAGGCTTCTACGACGGGCTCCTGAGCAACGGGACGACCAGCGCCGTGGCCTATGGCTCGGTCCATGCGACGAGCGCGGAGGCGATGCTTTCCGAGGCCGAGGCGCGGGGCATGTGCATGATCGGCGGCAAGGTGATGATGGATTGCCACGCGCCGGAACAGCTTCTGGACACCGCCGAGCAGGGCTACGAGGAGAGCAAGGCGCTGATCGCGCGCTGGCACGGGCGCGGGCGCATCCGCTACGCGATCACGCCGCGGTTTGCGCTCACCTCCACACCGGCGCAGCTCGAGGCGGCGGGGGCGCTCGTGGCCGAGCATCCGGACTGCTACATGCAGACCCATGTGAACGAGAACCTCGCCGAGATCGATCGTGCGGCGGAGCTATACCCCGAAGATCACGACTATCTCGGCATCTACGAGCGTTTCGGCCTGTTGAGCGAACGGGCGTTGCTGGGCCATGCGATCCACATGAAGCCGCGCGAGTTGGATGTGCTTGCAGCGACCGGCGCCAAGCCTGTCTTCTGCCCGACATCGAATCTCTTTCTCGGCTCGGGGCTCTATGACGACGCGGCGATGCGCGCGCGGGGGATCGCCGGGGCGATCGCCACGGATATCGGCGGCGGCACGTCCTACTCGATGCTGCAAACGCTCAGCGAAGGCTACAAGGTCTTGCAGCTTCAGGGCCAGCAGATGCACCCCTACCAGGCCTTCGACTGGATCACGCGGGGCAATGCGGAGGCGCTGGGGTTGCGCGGCGAGATCGGCACGCTGGAGGCGGGCAGCGCGGCGGACATGGTGATCCTCGATTGCCGCGCGACGCCGCAGATGGAGCTGCGCGCGGACCGGATCGAAACGCTGGCCGAGGAGCTTTTCCTTTTGATGATCATGGGCGATGATCGGGCCATTGCGCAGACCTACGTCGGAGGCGAAGCGCAAAAGAAAGGGTGAGCGATGCTGCGGTTCTCGGCCAATATTTCGATGATGTTTGCCGAGCATGCTTTCGAGGCGCGCCCGGCGGCGGCGCGGCGCGCAGGCTTTGAGGGTATCGAGGTTCTGTTTCCCTACGGGCAAGACGCCGCGCGCCTTGCGGGCGCGATCGAGGGCAATGCGCTGGGGGTTTCCGTGTTCAACCTGCCGCCCGGAGACTGGGCGCAGGGCGAGCGCGGGCTTGCCGCGCTCAAGGGGCGTGAGGCGGAATTTGCCGAGAGCGTCGACACGGCCGCGGCCTATGCGCGCGCCCTGAGCGCCAAGCGGGTGCATTGCATGGCCGGGATCGCCGAGGGCGCGGAGGCCGAAGCCTGCTATATCGGCAATCTGCGGCGCGCGGCGGACAGGCTGGCGCGGCAGGGGTGCACCGTGATGATCGAGCCGATCAATGCGCGCGACATGCCGGGGTATTTCCTGAGCCGTACGGACCGGGCGTTGGAGCTTCTGGAGCGGATCGACCATGAGAACGTGGCGCTGCAATGGGACATCTACCACCACCGGCGCACACACGGGGCGGCGCTCGACATGCTCGCGGATGTGATGAAGCGCGCGGCGCATGTTCAGGTCGCCGGGGTGCCGGAGCGCCGCGAGCCTCAGGATTACGGCGAGATATTCGCCGCGCTCGACGCGGCGGGCTATGCCGGCTGGATCGGGTGCGAATACAGGCCGGCGGGACGGACGGAAGACGGGCTTGGATGGTTGAAAGAGGCAAGGGAGAGGGCGGATGAAAGCTGACCTGGAAGAGCTGATCAAAGTGGCACGGGGCGAGGTGCCTGCGGACACGGTCCTGCGCGGCGGGCGCGTATTTGACGTGGTCACGGGCGATTTCATCGAAGGTGACGTGGCCATTCTGGACGATACGATCGCGGGGATCGCGGGGACATATGATGGCGCGGAGATCGCCGATGTGAGTGGGCTGACGCTGGTGCCCGGTTTCATCGACACCCATCTGCACATCGAAAGCTCGCTGGTCACGCCCTTCGAGTTCGAGCGTTGCGTGGGGCCGCGGGGGATCACCACGGCGATCTGCGACCCTCACGAGATCGCCAATGTAATCGGCATGGAGGGAATCCGCTATTTCCTCGAAGCGGCGGAGCGGACGCTCATGGACATCCGGGTCAATCTGAGCTCCTGCGTTCCGTCGAGCCACATGGAGACGGCGGGGGCACGGATCGAGGCGGCGGAGCTTGCAACGCTGAGGGATCATCCACATGCGCACGGGCTGGCCGAGGTGATGAACTATCCCGGCGTGATCCACCGCGACGAGGGGATCATGGCCAAGCTGCGGCTCTTCGAGGGGCAGCATATCGACGGGCACGCGCCGCTCCTGCGGGGCATGGACCTCAACGCCTACGTGGCCGGCGGCATTCGCACCGAGCACGAGGCGACCAGCGCCGAGGAGGCGCGGGAAAAGCTGCAAAAAGGACTGCGCGTGCTCATTCGAGAGGGCTCCGTCAGCAAGGACCTGGAAGCGCTGGCCGAGCTTCTGGACGATTTTACCAGCCCCTACATCTGCCTGTGCACCGACGATCGCAACCCGCTCGACATAGGCGAGCAGGGACACCTCGATTACATGATCCGCCGGCTCATCGAACGCGGATGCAGCCCGCGCGCCGTATACCGTGCGGCGAGCCTGTCGGCCGCGGAAGCCTTCGGGCTGAAGGGCCGCGGGCAGATCGCGCCGGGCAAACGGGCGGATATCGTTGCCCTGCGCAGCCTCGAGGCCTGCGATGCGCAGGCGGTCTGGTCGGGCGGTGTGCAGCTGGGCGAGGCGGCCTACGCGGCGCGTGAGCATGTCAGCCCTGTCGGGCGGGCCTCGGTAAAGGCACCGCGGGTGACGGCGGAGGCGTTCCGCACCGGCGGGAACCGCGAGGAGACCGATGTGATCGGGATCAACGAGGGCCAGATCATCACGGCGCATCTGAGCGAGAAGATCACCATCGAGGACGGCGACAAGCGGCCGGATGTGAGCCGCGATCTGGTGAAGATCGCCGTGATCGAGAGGCATGGGAAGAACGGGAACATCGCAACGGGCTTCGTGAGCGGCTTTGGCCTCAAGCGCGGCGCGATCGCCTCGACGGTGTGCCACGATCATCACAACATCGCCGTTGTCGGGGTGGATTATGATGATATGGCGCTGGCGGCGAACCGGCTTGGAGAGATCGAGGGCGGTTTCGTCGTTGTGGAGGGAGGCGAGGTTCTGGCCGAGTTGGCGCTGCCCATCGCCGGGCTGATGAGCCTTGAGAGCTTCGAGGCCGTGCATGAGACGCTGATTCCGCTTCGGGCGGCGGCGGCCAGTCTCGACGTTGGCCTTCACGAGCCGTTCCTGCAGTTGGCCTTCCTGGCGCTGCCCGTGATTCCCAATCTGAAAATCACGGACCGGGGGCTTGTGGACGTGTTGAAGTTCGAGATCATCGCGTGACACCGGTTTCGTCCCGCGCCTGCGGCGCGGAACGACCCGCCGAGGGGCGCTGCCCCTCGGGCTCCCCGGGATATTTCCTGCAAGAAGAAAGAGATTGGTTATGGCTGGTGTCCTATTGGAACCGGCGCGGGAAGTGCGCGTGATTCCTCGCTGCGAGGGGGCTTGTCGTGGGGGGCGGGCCGAGTCGGGCGGACTTGGCCCGGAGTTCGAGGCGCGGGCCAAGGCGATGGGTGCAGCCATGCCTGAAAGCCAGAGCCTGAGCTGGGAGCTGGACAGCGAGGGATACAAGCTCGTGGCTGAGTGGCTTGTCGAGGAGGCGGGCATCCGGGGGATGCTGCATCGCGCCTTCGTGGCGCCCGTGATGGAGGGGGATGCGACCGCCGGGGTG
>JAWLEL010000179.1:0-5738 GCA_041686165.1 Lentibacter sp. | reverse complement strand
CTGTCGAATATGCCCACTGCCATGTTTCACGCGCCTTTCCTGCGGTGCTGCTCCTCGAATTCGAAGCCGTAATCGCTCGCGCAAATCGGCCCCTGAGAAAGCTCATAGGTGGATTTGCGCAGAAAATCCATCATTGCCTTGCTGTCGCTGCCGAAACTGTCGAGAGTCTCGCGCCCGATCGGCTCGCCGACCACCATGTTCACTGGAGTGTCCACGCGCTTCTTGAACTCCTTGATCAGCAGCCCCATCCGCAAAGTGTAGTGCATATGGCTGGCGATCTGGAACAGACGGCTGGTATGCCCTTCGAAGAATACCGGCACAACGCAGGCATCCGACTTCGAGATCATGCGCGCGGTGAAGGCGCGCCAGCCCGGGTCCATCGGCGTTTTGAACGGCTTGGCCGCGGTGCTGACCGTTCCGCCGGGGAAAATCCCGATGGCCCCGCCCTGCCCCAGATAATCAAGCGCCGCCTTGCGCGTCTCGAGATTGCCCCTCATCGCTTCCTTCGTCTCGTCGAAGGAGATCGGCAGGATGGCCTTGTCCAGATCCTTTGCCTTGCGGAATACATGGCTGGCCATGATACGAAAATCGCCGCGCGTCTCGCTGAGCAGATGGCCCATCATCAACCCGTCAAGGATGCCATAGGGGTGATTTGCGATGAGGATCAGCGGTCCCTCGGCTGGAATATTCGAAAGACTGCCGCCGACGACGTTGAGCGAAAGCCCGTATCGCTCCGCTATGACCTCCCAGAAGTCGCGCCCCTGCGCGACCTCGTCCTCGTAGCCCCTTGCGCGCTTGATGAGCGAGATTCGCCCCGTTGCATTCTCCATCATCCTGATGACGGCGCGGCCTCCCCGGCTCTGCGCGGAATGGGCATAGGTGATATCGCGGGCGATATGTCTGTCTCGGGGCATTGCTGTAATCTCTGGCTCGGGTTTCGTGACGTGATACGCCGCTCACGCAGCATTGCAACGTCGATAGCTCAGAAATGTAACAACGCGGCTAAGCCGTTCTACTCCGCGGCTTGCAGATGCGGCGCACCGCCCGATCTGAACTGCGCCAGCAACGCCTCCCGCTCCTTCGCGGCCTTGGCCTCGTTCTCGGCCTTCACCGGCCCGAAACCACGGATCATGAGCGGCAATTCGGCAAGCGCGACGGCCAGATCCATCGTCTCGGGGCCAACCTTGGAGAGAACCTCGTCCATATCGGCCTCATACTGCGCGATGAGCGCGCGCTCCATCTTGCGCTCTTCACTGTAGCCGAAGGGGTCCAGCCAGGTGCCGCGAAGCCCCTTGAGCCTCGCCAGCAGCTTGAACCCTCGGTGCATCCAGGGGCCGAATGCGCGCTTTTGCGGGCGCCCGTCGGAACCGACCTTTGAAAGGACAGGCGGCGCAAGATGATAGGTCATCTTGAAGTCGCCGTCGAAAGCCGCCTCGGCCTTTTCCATGGTGCTCAAGTGCAGCCGAGCCACCTCGTATTCATCCTTGTAGGCCAGCAGCTTGTGATAGCCCTTGGCCACGGCCTCTTTGAGGCGCTCGTCCTCGACACGATCCACAAGCGCTCGGTAGCGCGCCGCCAAGCTCTTGTTCTGATACGCGACAAGGTGCTCTGCACGGTAGTCAATCTTCTCCTGCAAGCTCTTGGGCTTTTGCGTAACATTCGGCGCGATGTAGCTTGCCGCCTGATCCGGGTAGAGCACGGCCCACCGCCCGATCTCGAAGGCGCGCTTGTTGCGTTGCACAGCCGCGCCATTGAGCTCGATGGCTTCCATGAGTGCCTCGAGGCTCACGGGAATGAACCCGCGCTGCCAGGCACCACCGAAGATCATCATGTTCGAATAGATACTGTCGCCCAGGAGCGTCTTGGACAGCTCGGATGCATCAAAGAGGCTCAAACGCTCCTTCATGCGCGCCTGAAGGGCCAATTCGAGCCGCTCAGTGGGCAACTTGAACTCGGTATCACGCGTGAAGTCGCCGGTCATGGTCTCATGGCTGTTGACGACGGCCCCGGTCTGGTCGGTGCGCGTCAGGCCGAGCGTCTTGGCTCCGGCGCTCACGACCATGTCACCACCGATAAGGGCATGGGCTTCGCCCGTGGCGACACGGATCGCCGTGATGTCCTCGGGGCGCTCCGCGATCCGGCAGTGGATATGCACCGCGCCGCCCTTCTGCGCCAGCCCGGCCATCTCCATCATGCCCGCACCCTTCCCGTCGATCTGCGCCGCCTGCGCCAGAACCGCGCCGATTGTCACAACGCCGGTGCCGCCAACACCGGTGATGATGACATTGTGGGTTCCGTCTATCTCGGGAAGCTCCGGCATCGGCAGGTCCGGCAGCTCAAGAGTCGCCGTCGCCGTCTTCTTGGGTGTCGCGCCCTCAAGCGTCACGAAGCTGGGGCAGAAGCCTTTGAGGCAGGAGAAATCCTTGTTGCAGGCCGACTGGTCGATCGCCCGTTTGCGGCCCAGCTCGGTCTCTTCGGGGACGACGGCGACACAATTCGATTGCACACCGCAATCGCCGCAGCCCTCGCACACGTCGGTGTTGATGAAGACACGCTTGTCCGGGTCGGGGAAGAGCCCGCGCTTGCGGCGGCGGCGCTTCTCGGCGGCGCAGGTCTGGATATAAAGGATCGCCGAGACGCCCTCTGTCTGCTCCATCCGCCTCTGCACATCCATCAGTTCGCCCCGCGGCTTGATCTCGAGGCCCTGCGGGAAGGCGTCCATGTCCACGTCTTCCTTGTCGTCATAGACCACGGCCAGGGTCTTGACCCCCATTGCCGTCAGCTCACGGGCAATTTGCGGCGCGGAAAGCCCGCCCTCGTTGGGCTGGCCCCCGGTCATCGCAACGGCATCGTTGTAAAGGATCTTGTAGGTGATGTTGGCATCCGAGGCGAGCGCCGCGCGGATCGCCTGGACACCGGAATGGTTGTATGTGCCATCACCCAGGTTCTGGAACACATGCGCGCGGGTCGAAAAAGGTGCCTCGCCAATCCAGTTGGCCCCTTCGCCGCCCATATGCGTGAATCCCACGGTTTCGCGATCCATCCATTGGACCATGTAGTGACACCCGATTCCGGCGTAAGCACGAGCGCCTTCGGGCAGCTTCGTCGAGCTGTTATGCGGACAACCCGCGCAGAAATAGGGCAAGCGCGCGGCGATATCCTCGGCGTTGTCGGCATGCCGGGCTTCTGCAAGCTGCGTCAGCCCGGCCTTGACACGATCGGTGCCGCGTCCCTCCTCTATCAGGATTCCCCCGATCTTCTCGGCGATCCAGATCGGATCGAGCGCATCGCGCGTCGGGAAGAGCTCCTCGCGGTGCATGCCGCCTGCGCCGCCCTTGTACCAGCCATAGACACGCCGACCCCGGCGGTCATCGAAAATCGCCTCCTTGATCTGCACTTCGAGGAGCTTGCGCTTCTCCTCGACCACGACGATGAGATCGAGCCCCTCGGCCCAGTCATGAAAGCCCTTCATGTCGAGCGGGAAGGTCTGGCCGACCTTGTAGGTCGTGATGCCGAGGCGCTCAGCCTCCTCCGCGTCGATGCCAAGCAGGCTCATCGCATGGCAAAGATCGAGCCAGTTCTTGCCGGCCGAGACAAAGCCGATCTTCGCGCCGGGCTTGCCCCAGACGCGCTTGTCCATCTTGTTGGCATGGCTGAAAGCCTCGGCGGCGAAGCGCTTGTAGTCGATCATCCGCGCCTCTTGCGCGTGCGGCGTGTCGACAAGGCGGATGTTCAGACCGCCCTCGGGCATCTCGAACTCCGGCATCACGAGCTTCATCCGGTCCGCTCGCCCGTCCACAACCGCAGTGGCCTCGATCGTGTCCTTCATGGTCTTGAGGCCGACCCAGACACCGGCAAAACGGCTGAGCGCCCAGCCATAGATCCCGTAGTCGAGAACCTCCTGAACGCCTGCCGGGGAGACAACAGGCATGTAGGCATCGACAAGCGCCCACTCGCTCTGATGCAAAACAGTCGAGCTTTCGCCGGTGTGGTCATCTCCCATGGCCATGAGAACACCACCATGGCGAGACGTGCCTGCCATGTTGGCATGGCGCATCACATCGCCGCTGCGGTCCACGCCCGGACCCTTGCCATACCAGAGACCGAAGACGCCATCATACTTGCCCTCACCGCGCAGTTCGGCCTGCTGGCTGCCCCAGAGAGCCGTCGCCGCAAGGTCCTCGTTCAGACCCGGCTGAAAGGTGATGTCCTGCTCCGCAAGCAGTTTCTCGGCACGCGTCATCTGAAGATCAACCGCACCCAAAGGAGAACCGCGATAGCCCGTGCACAGGCCCGCCGAGTCCAGCCCCGCGGCGCGGTCCCTTTCCTTCTGGATCAGCATCAAGCGCACCAGCGCCTGCGTTCCGTTCAGAAGAACCGGCGACTTCTCAAGGTCGAAGCGGTCGTTCAGAGATACTTTTTGCAAGCTCATCTTGTGTCTCCCTCCACGCGATGACATCTACCTGATATAGGTCGTCCAAACCGATATTTTAGGTCATTACTTGTGACCTACTTAAGCAGAATACAGGCACAAACTCCAGAATTTCGTTGGGTTTTCCGCGGGAAAATGGAATATTTCGCGCAACCAAGCGCGCAGATCAGGATTGCAAACAATGGACTGGGACAAGCTCAGAATATTTCACGCCGTGGCCGACGCAGGGAGCCTGACGCATGCAGGCGACACGCTTCACCTTTCGCAATCGGCCGTGTCGCGCCAGATGCGCGCGCTCGAAGAATCACTCAACGCGACGCTCTTTCACCGCCACGCGCGCGGCCTTATCCTGACCGAGCAGGGCGAGCTGCTCTTTGACGCCACGCGCGCCATGATGAAACGACTGGATGCTGCCACGGCCCGCATTCGCGACAGCGAGGAAGAGGTTTTCGGAGAGCTGCGCGTGACCACGACGATCGGCTTCGGAACGCTCTGGCTTGCTCCGCGCCTGCCGCATCTCTACGAGCAGTATCCCGACCTCAAGATCGACCTGATGCTCGAAGAGCGTGTGCTTGACCTTCCCATGCGCGAGGCGGATGTGGCCATCCGGATGAAGGAGCCGAGCCAGGCCGACCTCATCCGCAAGCGCCTCATGACAGTGCGCATGCGCCTCTTCGCCACCGAGGCCTATCTCGAGCGTCGCGGCACGCCGACGGATTTGCAGGACCTGAGCAAGCACCGGCTGATTTGCCAGAACGTACGCTCCACGCAGGTCGGAGCAGCGGCCAGCATGGTCAACATGCTGATGAGCTATGAGATTGACTCGCTGCTGACGGTCAACAACTATTTCGGGGTCCTGCAAGGCGTTCTCAACGATCTCGGGATCGGCGTTCTTCCTGACTATGTGATTCACGATTTTCCGAATCTGGTTCCGCTTCTCGAAGAGGCCGATAGCGGCGAGATACCCGTTTTCCTTGCCTACCCGGAAGAACTGCGCCAATCGAAACGCATCAAGGCCTTCCGTGACTTCGTCCAGGAAGAGATCGTCGCTTATCGTAAACAAGTGAAGAATCAGGACGTTAGATAGACACGGCGCCACCCATGCGCAAAACGCATATCAGTCATGCTGCACCTGCGTCATGATTTCCCTTGATCAGCGTGGCCCGCAACCCTAAATCGATTTTTGACAGCGATGATTATCGCTTTCATACCTCCCTGTTGGACTTTGGCCGAGCCTTGTGCTCGGCCTTTTTTTTGCGCGATCGCATGTGCCCGATGACAGACCGTTCAGGCTCTTCAGAGGTCC
>JAWLEL010000178.1:0-5757 GCA_041686165.1 Lentibacter sp. | reverse complement strand
CGTTGCCCAGCGCCGCAAGACGCGGGCTTTCCTGATATGTGGAGGAACCTGACCCATGCCGGAAATCGTCGCGCTGCAAGGTGAAGAAAACCCTAACGCAAACCCCGGAAAGTGGGCTCTGCCCCCTCACCCCCAGCCCCTCTCCCCTTGGGGAGAGGGGAGCGGCGCGCAGAATATCGCGCATCGCCCGTGGCTGGTGCTGCGTTTCGAATTGGGCGTATAGCCCCCTCTCCCCAAGGGGAGAGGGGGTTGGGGGTGAGGGGGGTATCGACTTCATTCTGCAGCCTCCTGTCTGGGGTCGTTCACAACATCCCGGCGGAGTTTGCGCACCAGTTCCAGCTCGGACTGGAAGTCGACGTAGTGAGGAAGCTTGATATGCTCCAGAAAGCCCGTCGCCTGAATGTTGTCCGCGTGATAGAGAACGAACTCCGCATCCTGGGCTGGTGCGCCCTCGTTGTCTTCTCCGAGTTCTTCCCAGCGCAGGGCACGATCGACGAGCGCCATCGAGATCGCCTTGCGCTCGGTCTGGCCGAAGACCAGACCGTATCCGCGGGTAAACTGTGGTGGCTCGGTTTTCGAGCCCTTGAACTGGTTGATCGTTTCACACTCGGTCAGCACCACCTCACCGACCTCCACTGCGAAACCAAGCTCGGGGATCTCCATGTCCACAGGCACGGTGCCGATGCGCAGCTCGCCGACAAAGGCATGGTTGCGCGCGTAGCCGCGCTGAGTGGAATAGGCGAGCCCGAGGGTAAATCCCTCATCCGCGCGGCTCAGCGCCTGAAGGCGCAGGGCGCGCTCGGCCGGCATCTCCAGCGGCTCACGGGTCAGGTCCGGTGGTGGTGTGTCGTCCTGTGGGGCCTCCTCGATCAGTCCCTCACGGTTCAGGAAGTCCGTGACATGGGGCACGTCACCGAGCGCTGCCTCACGCTCCGGGGCGTCTGGTGCCTCGCCCTCTGCAGCCAGTTTGAAATCCAGAAGCCGGTGCGTGTAGTCGAAGGTCGGACCGAGAATCTGCCCGCCCGGCACGTCCTTGAACGTGGCCGAGACACGCCTGTCGCAGGTCATTTCACCGGTGTTCACGGGCGCGGAATTGCCGAAGCGGGGCAGGGTGGTTCGGTAGGCGCGGATCAGGAAGATCGCCTCGATGAGATCGCCGCGCGCCTGCTTGATCGCCAGCGCTGCCAGATCCGGATCATAGAGCGAGCCTTCCGACATGACACGGTTGACCGCGAGGCTCAGTTGTTCGCGGATCTGCGCGATACTCAACTCTGCGACCGATCTGTCACCACGCCGTTCCTCGGCGAGCCAGGCATGAGCGTTTTCGATGGCGTGTTCGCCGCCCTTGACCGCGACATACATCAGCAAACCTCCGTGGATCGGGGCAGAGCCGCGACGCGGTTGCCACTGGTGAAGAAAAAGTCGAGTCCGAGCGGGAAGCGGGCATTGTTCGCGCGCAAAAGATCGGGGTCGGGCAGGGAGAGCTGCGCCTGCGTGCGGATGCCCGGGCCGCGCAGCCGCGTGCCGGAGGGTGCAAGGCCCGGGTGTTCCACGATCAGTGTCGCAGAACGGTCTGGATACCGGGATGTGCCCGAGGCAAAACGGTCGAGCGGCAGGAGGGCGTCCCACGCGCCCAGGGCAAAGGTGCACTCCGGCGCCGCCACGAGCGGTGCGCCGGTATGGAACGACACCCAGGCGCGCAGGTTTTCGCAATCGACGTCGCCCGCGAGATGCAACGGGGTCTCGCTGTCGCAGAGTGTCAGGATCACGGCCCCGGCGGCCGGAGAGAGCGGCGCCGGCGGGTTCGCCCCTTCAAGCATCTGCAATGTGCCCGGCCGGGCCATGGCTTCCATCACGCCGCGAAAGCTCGCCGCGGCCTGACGCGCGGGGTCGCAGAAGCCGCCTTCGAGCGCTTGCGCCTGCATCAGTCTTCTCCCCTGACCATGGTAAAGAAATCGACCTTCGTTGCCGCCGCCTTTGCCGCGCGAGCGCCGCGCCGTGCGGCGCGTTCCTCTTCGAGTGGGCGCAGCACCATGTCTTGCAGCGTGCCCGCTGCCCCGGTCTGCAGCAGCGCATCGACCAGCGCGGCAGCTTCCGCGTCGCTCTTGCTCCGTCCCTGGATATAGGCGTGACCGACCTCTCCGCTGTCCAGGCGCAGCGTGCAGCGTGTCACGGTCATCTCGCCGATGTTGAAAGGCGTGCCCGTGCCGCCCGTGCGGCCGCGGACCATCGCGCTGCCGGTCTCGGGGCGGCGCAGCCAGTCGAAGCCGGGCCGCGGCATGGCGGCATCCAGAAGTTCCGCAGTCCGCCCGCCGGGGGCCTTGGCCAGAAGGCTCATCCAGGCCTGCCTCTGCGCATTCTGATCGGGCATGTCTTTCATCTCGACAACTTTCCGTAATCCTATACAACTAGACACATATTATCAGAAGCGCAGTGATTCCCCAGAGGAGATTTGTGAAGAATGCATGACAGGGACAGGCCCGCGCGCCATACGCCCGTCTGGCAGGCCATTGCGACGGCGCTCAGGACCGATATTTCCGAGGGCCGCTACGGCATGGGTGACAAGCTGCCGACAGAGGCCAGGCTGGCCGAGCGCTTCGGGGTCAATCGTCATACCGTGCGCCATGCGCTCTCGCAGCTCGTGAGCGAAGGGCTGGTCAGAACGCGTCGGGGGGCTGGCGCCTTCGTGGCTGCCGCGCCGACCGACTATCCGATCGGCAAGCGCGTGCGCTTTCACGAGAACCTGCTGGCCGCCGGACGCCGCCCGGAAAAGCGTGTGCTCGCGCTGGAGCCGCGCGCCGCGACGCGCGGCGAGGCCGACGCGCTTGATGTGGGCGAGGGGGCCTCCGTCCTGAGCTATCACGGGCTGTCGCTGGCCAGCGGGCAGCCGATCGCTCTTTTCGAAAGCCTCTTCCCGAGGGATCGGCTGGAAGGTATCGAGGCCGCGCTGCGCGAGTCGTCAAGCGTTACGCAGGCGCTGGGGGCAATCGGTATTGCGGATTACACGCGCGCCTCCACGCGGCTCACGGCCGTTCTGGCCGGGGCGACCGAGGCGCTTCACCTGCAATGCCGCGAAGGCGATCCGCTCCTGCGCTCGACGGGCGTCAACGTGGATTCGGCCGGCGTTCCGGTCGAATACGGGCGGACGTGGTTCGCCGGAGACAGGGTGACGCTGACGCTGGAGGGCTGACGCTCCGCCTCTCAACGAGCCAGTTTCTCCTGCCGGGCAAACGGGCTGAGGCCAAGCCACGTCTGCATGGAGCGCATCAGCTCCGACGACCCGAGCAGGAGCAACGATTCGCGCGCGACCGCCTCGCGCACGGAGCGCAGGCCCATCCAGATTTCCGTCATCGTGCGCAAATCCGTCGTCGCGTAGAGATCGACATCGAAACCGGGGTCGATATGGCACAGGTCCACGCTGTGATCAGGTTCCACGATCAGCCACCATCTGCGCTGGGCCTCGGGAAGCTCGGGATAGATGAACTCGATCACGATGCGCCTGCGCGGCACGGGGCGCGTGTCAAGGTTGCGGCGCATGTCCCACATGAGCAGCTCGGGGTCGAGATTTTCCAGTGAAGGCTCGGTTTCAACCCATTTCTGGCCCCACATGCCGATCGCCTCGATCACCGGCTGCAGGTCGCGCCCGGCCTGGGTCAGCCTGTAGGCGTCCACGTCCGGCGTTTCCCTCAGCCGTTCACGCTTCACGATGCCCGCGGCCTGCAACTCGCCCAAGCGCTTGGACAGAAGCGCCGGAGACATGCGCGGCACGCCCCGGCGCAGCTCGTTGAATCGCGACGATCCGGCGACGAGTTCGCGCAGGAGTATGACGGTCCACCGGGTGCAAAGAACTTCGGCGGCCATCGCGACAGGGCAGAATTGCTTGTAACTCGCATTTGTCATTGCTTGCCTCCCTTCCTTGATGGGTTCGCAGCCTGACATATCGCCCCCGTCTCTGGCCAGTTCAGATCCTGTATCGGGGCCGATTCAGTTCGTGAACTGGCGCGACGGCGTCTCGACCGTCAGGGTTTCCCCGTGCCGGATGGATCGGGCGCGGAGCCGGAAACCGGAAAGGAAAGGGAGGAAACACATGCCACTTGTCGATATCGAACTGATCGAAGGCGTCTTCGACGACGCCGACAAACAGCGGATGATCCGCGATGTGACCGAGGCGATGGTCGGCGTCGAGGGCGAGGCCATGCGCGGTGTCACATGGGTCAGGGTGAAGGAAGTCGCCAGCGGCGAATGGGCCATCGGCGGCACGCCGATGACGGCAGCCGATGTCACCGCCGCGCGCACCGAACCAGCCTGAGCGCATGCGACGACAGCCACGAAAGGAGCAGCCATGACACGAGCAATCGCACAAGACCTCCATGACGTGACCCTCTACGAGCGCCTCGGCGCCGCCGCCGGAATCCGCCGGATCGTCGACGGGGCGGTCGCGGCGCATATGGACAACCCGCTGATCGGCCACCGGTTTCAGCCCTATGCCGATCAGCCCGAACGCGTCGAGGAGATCAAGCAGCACACCTGTGATTTCTTCGCCGCCGGGAGCGGCGGGCCGGACAATTACGCTGGCCGGAGCATGACAGAGGCCCATCGCGGCATGCAGATCGACGCGGCCGAATACGACGCGGCCGCCGACGACATCCTGGGAGTGATGAAATCGCTGAACTACGACGCGCAGACCCGCGCCGACGTCGGGACAATTCTCGAGTCCCTCAAACCCGAAATCATTCACGTATGAGCGGACCGGCCCCCGGAAGCCGCCGCAGAAAGGCAGAAAAACATGACCACCCCCATTGAAACCCGCCGCTTCGAGGCTCCTGACGAGCGGCTCGACATGAAAGAGCGCGGCGGCATCGACATCGTCACCACGGCGCTCGGTTCCACCGGGATGCATGCCGTCTTCGAGCCGGGCTGGACATGGGAGGCGGATGAAAAGCCGCTTCTCGGCCATCCGGACAGCTGCCCGATGCACCACACGGGCTATTGCCTCTCCGGCAAGCTGGTTGTTCGGATGGTCGGGAGCGGGGAAGAAACCCCGATCACCAAGGGTGATTTCTTCGAAATTCCACCCGGCCATGACGCCCATGTGGAGGGCGACGAGCGGGTCGAGCTGATCCTTTTCGGCCCGCCTGAGGGCGATGCTTAACCCCCGTATTTCTCGAGAAAGGCTTCCGCCTCCAGCGCGCGGAAATCCTCCAGCGCGGCGCGCAGGGCGGCGTGGCTCCAGTCCCACCAGGCCAGCGCGATGAGCCGCTCGGCGATTGCCTCGGGCTGGCGCGGGCGGATCACCTTCGCGGGCGTGCCCGCAACGATCGTGTAGGGGGCCACGTCTTTCGTGACCACGGAGCTTGCCGCCACGACCGCGCCGTGCCCGAGCGTCACCTCGGGCTTGATCATCGCGCCGTGGCCGATCCAGGTGTCATTTCCGATCACCGAGCGCCGCGCGGCGCGCGCGGCCATGAACTCCGCATCGGTCTCGGCATCCTCCCAGTAATCATTCGAGCGATAGAGGAAGTGATGGCAGGAGGCCGTGTGCAGCGGGTGATCCGTCGCGCCGATGCGCGTGAAGCTGGCGATATTGGCGAATTTTCCGACATGGGCATTGGCGATATCGGCGTAGCGGTCGCAATAGGCATAATCGTCCATATGCGTGTTCTGCACTCGGCTTCCCTCATGCACCTCCGTGTAGGCGCCGAAGGTGCTGTTCGTGATGGTGCAGCCGTCGTGGACGAGCGGCGCGTCGGGTTTGAG
>JAWLEL010000177.1:0-5772 GCA_041686165.1 Lentibacter sp. | reverse complement strand
GAGATCCCCGATCAGGGCGATTCTGGGAGGTCCGGAGCGGTCCTTCGGGGCGTGGAACCCGCCGCCGCGTGCAAGGTCTGACCAGATTCCCTGAAGGTGCGAGCCGGTGCCGGCCGGGCTTGACAGCACGCTCGGCCCGGTGCCTTGAAGCTGCCTGCTCAGGTAAAGTTTCATGCGGCGCATCGCCGGCCAGAGGCCCTCTTGCCGGGTCACGGCGAAAAACCGCTTGATCAGAGCCAAACGAAGATACTGTCGCATGTCTTCTACCCAGCCTTTACACTTGTCACCCGAATAAACTAATCCAAACCGGACTGCCACCAGCCTTATGGGCATGAAGCGGCGCGCAGTTGCAAGCCGTTTGGGGGCTCCTGGAGCAGACGAAGACGAACATGACCGACATTCAAATTCTCATGGGCGTATGCGACGGGGCGGCCTTTCTGCCGGGACAATTGCAAAGCCTGGCTGATCAGAGCCACGGGTCGTGGCGCTTGCGAGCCAGCGATGACAGTGACGATCGGAGCAGCCGTGAGGTGCTGGAAGCTTTCAGGACGGAGGTCAGGCAGGAGGTCGAGATCCTTTCGGGGCCGCGGCGGGGCTTCGCGGCAAATTACATGTCCTTGATTGCAGCGGCAGACCCCGGCATTCTCGCCTTTGCCGATCAGGACGATGTCTGGATGCCGGACAAGCTCGGGCGTGCTGTCGCGGCGCTTTCCGAGATCCCCGAAGACGTGCCTGCGCTCTATTGCGCGCGGGTGCGGCCCTGGGATGGCACACGGCGTTGGCGCCCGACGCCCCGGCTTGCGCGCGCGCCGGGCTTTGCCAACGCGCTCATCGAAAATGTGGCCACGGGCAACACCATTGTTCTCAATGCGCCTGCCGCCGCCCTGGCGCGTGAGCTTGCGCCACGGGTGGGGCCGGTCTTTGCCCATGACTGGTGGCTCTACCAGCTCGTAAGCGGCGCGGGCGGCACGGTGATCCATGATGATGATGCGCCGGTCGTCCTCTACCGCCAGCATGGAGGCAACCAGATCGGCATGGGGCGCGGGTTTGTTGCGCAGTTGCAGCGCAAGCGGGCCGTGCTCAGGGGCGCCCTCGCTGAAAGGCTTGATCTGAACGCGGCCGCCTTGCGCGCAAGCCGTCCGCGTCTGACGCCTCGGAATGCGGCGCTGTTCGATGCCTTCGAGGCTGCGCGGCGGCGTCGGGGGCCCTTGCGGCTGCGCGAGATGTCTGGTCTTGGCCTTTATCGGCAGCGTGCGCTTGGCACGGCCGGGTTTTTCGGAGCGGTGACGCTTGGGCTCGTCTAGGCCGCATATCCTGCTTATCGGGGGCGATGGCGCGCCCTCGGGCGTTCCACGCCAGATCACCGCTCTGGTGAAGGCCCTGCACGGGCGCGCGCGGATCACCGTGATCAGCGAGGCCAATCGCGGCGGCTATGACGAGATCGCTGGCCTGGAGGCGGAACACGTGGTGTTGGAGGGGCTTGCGAGCGGTCTTGACCCGCGCGCCTGGCGCACCGGGCGCGCGGCGCTGGCCAGATGCCTTGCGGCGCGGCCCGCCGATCTGGTCTGGGCTCATGCACGGATGCCGGTCATCGCGCTGCGGCAGATCCTGGCCGCGCAGGACTGGACTCCGCCCGCAGCAACGCGAGTTGCAGTGAGTTATCACGGGCTGCCCTTCGGGCGCGGGCACCGTCCCGGAACGAGCGCCTTGACCCTGCGCATGGAGCGGCGCCTGTCGGCGGCCTGCCCACCGCTCGATCTTGTTTTCCTGACCGAGAGCCAGAGACAGAAGATGACCGCCGCGCTCGGCCCGGCCATGACGCATCATGACAGCCACGTCCTTTCCAACGCTTCGCATCTCGGACAGCAGGACAAGTCTGCCCCGGCGCCGGATGTGCTGCCTGCGCGCCCCGCGGGGCGGCATATCGTGATGACGGGCCGGGCGGGCTGGCAGAAGAACCATGCCGAGGCCCTGCGCCTGATGCGGCACCTGCCCGAAGACATCACGCTTTCGCTCTGCGGGGACGGAACGGACAGCCCGAGATATGCAGCGCTGGCCAGGAGGCTTGCGGGGGCTGCGAGCGCGCGCCTGCGGCTGCTTGGCCCCTTGCCAGATGTGCGCCCTCTTCTGGAACAGGCCGACGGCTACATGCTCACATCCCGCTATGAGGGCCAGCCGATCGGAGCGATCGAAGCTTGTGAATATGGCCTGCCGCTTATCCTCTCGGATTTCGATGAAGCGGCGGCGCTGGTGGAGGGGCATCCCATGGCGCTGCGTCTCAAGGGCACGCGCCCGGCGCAGGGCCAGGCGATCGACCGGCTGCTGACACGGTATCTGGATGATCGCGAGGCGAACCGCATGGCGATCACCGAGTTCTGGGCGGCGCGCCATGCACCGAAGCGTTTCGCCGCGCAGGCGCGTGCTGTGGTCGAGACGATCCTGGACAAGGGCTGACACCTTTCAGGTTTGGAGCGTTTCCGGTTGGAACGCTACTGGGGCCGCGGCTTGTCCATGTTCCTGTTGTGGTGCTCGAGAGCGGCTTCGATGTCATCATAGAAGGTCACTTCACCGTTCTCCAGAACGACTGCCTTGTCGCACATCGCACGGATCATGGGAGGCGAATGCGACACCAGGATCGCGCCAGCGCGCTTGCGGCGGTCTTCGAAGAGCCGGACGCTCTTCTCGCGAAAGGCTCCGTCGCCGACAGCCGTGACCTCGTCGACAAGGTAGGTATCGAATGGAATGCCCATCGAGACACCGAAGCTCAGGCGTGCTTTCATGCCGGAGGAATAGGTGCGTATCGGCATGTGGAAATGCCGCCCCAACTCGGCGAACTCCTGCACGAAGTCGACAAGCTCATCGGTATCGACACCGTAGATACGCGCGACGAACCTTGTGTTCTGCGCGCCTGTCAGCTGCGGGTGGAACGAGCCTGCGAAGCCCACGGGATAGGAGATGGTTCCTGTGGACAGAACCCGCCCGGACGTCGGGCGCAGCGCGCCCGAGATCATCCGCAGCAATGTCGATTTCCCGGCGCCGTTCCGTCCAAGCAGCGCAATGCTCTGGCCACTGGGAAAGACCGCCGTCAGGTCTTCGACAACGACCTTGTAACCCGTGCGCATCGGGAAGATTTTCGTGAGCCGGTCGAGCTTGATCATCCGGGAGCGCCTTCAGCGTCTGTCGCGCATGCTGTAGTAGATCAGGATGCCGATGGCCCAGCCGAAGAACAGAAACATCGCCGTCAGCACGAAAATGGTCTCTCGCTTGGGATATTCGGCCCGTTCGGCCAGTGTCGGGCGCACGTGGGTCGCCAGGTAGCGGCTCTGGCGGCGCGCTTCGGCCTGTGCCGAGTCGAAGGCGGCAAGCGCATTGGTGTAGGCGGCCTCGGCGAACTCGCGGTCCACGATGAGGCTTTCATACTCCCCGACCAGCGTTGCAAAGACCTCGCCGCCCTCGCCGGACGCTCCCAGCCCCAGCTTCCGACGCTCGGCGTCGATCCGTGATTGGATCACTTCGATGCGGCGCTCGGCCTGAACGATGCGCGGATCATCCTGCTGCGTGGTGTTGCGAAGCAGGTCAAAATCGATCAGGGAGTCTGCGAGTTGCTGCTGAAGCGTCACCAAAAGGCCCATCTGGTTCTGGGTGTCGATCGACGGATCCACGATCTGCGTGCGGTTGCGGAAGACGGTGAGAGCACCTCGCGCGTTCTTGAGCCGTTCGACGGCAACTTCGAGTTCGTCCTTGGCATAGCCGATCGCGTCTTCGCGGGCGATGTCGGAGAGCGCGTTGATCATTTCGGCGCTTTCTTCCAGCAGCACCTTGCCGATCTCCTGGGCATCATTTGGCTCGAAGGCGAGAACGCGCACTTCGATCAGGCCTGTTCCACTGTCGTAGATGATCGAGACCTGCCGCTCCCAATGGGCCTGCAAGTCTTCGATCGTTCCGCTGGTGTCGAAAGCGAAGAACGGATCTCTCGAATAGGGCACACGCGACCAGATTTCACGCAGATCAACGGCATCGTCAACGCGCCGGACAAGTTCCTGGCTCGTCAGGAAGTCATAGAGGATGTCGGTGTCCGACGAGCTGCCCGAGGAGAGGTCGGTTATGCCGCCGAGCAGCTCTATCGCCGAGCTGGTTTCCTCCGTGCGCACTGAAAACCCCATGTAGGACGCATATTGATCGGCCGCACGCAGCCACAGGTAGCCCCCCACGAGCGCCAGCGGCAGCGCCCAGAACAATACGAAGCTCATGATCAGGCGTGCATGGCGCCTGCGCGGCTGGGCCTTCGCGGCGGGTTCGCGCACGGGCGGCTTCTTCGCTGCATCCGTCTCTTTTTGTGACGCGTTCTGCGAGGCCGGCGGCTCGGGGCTCGACGCAGGGGGCGGGTTTGTCATGGATGCTGGACTTTTCGGACGTTTCGATTGTTTTCTACTTATGTCATATTCATACGTGATCTGCAAAAGCGCCGCGAGCCTCAATTTCATGTCCGATGTCACATCTTCGAAACCGTCTGGCGACCCGGCCGAGGAGGCCGAGCTGCGCGAGGTCCGGCTTCCGTTCGCGGGTCCGCGGACCGTTTTCGCCCTCATGCTGCGCGAAATGTCCACGTCTTATGGGCGCTCGCCTGGCGGGTATATCTGGGCCGTGCTCGAACCCGTGGGTGCGATCGCCTTGCTCACGGTTATCTTTTCGGCCGGGTTCCGTCAGCCGCCGCTCGGGACATCTTTCGCCTTGTTCTATGCGACAGGCATCGTGCCCTTCATGATGTATAGCGATATCAGCATGAAACTGACCCAGACACTCAATTTCTCGCGTGCGCTGCTCGAATACCCGCGCGTCACCTTCATCGATGCGTTGCTTGCGCGATTGCTGCTGAATCTCATGACCCAGCTCATGGTGTCACTTGTTGTTCTATCGGGCGTCATGATGCTGGCCTCCACGGATGTGAAGATCGACATCGGCAAGGCCGCAGCGGCTTACGGCGTCATCCTGTCGCTGGCCATTGGCGTTGGCACGCTCAACAGTTTCCTGGTGGTGGCCTATCCCGTCTGGCAGACGATCTGGGCCGTCATGAACCGGCCCATGTTTCTCATATCCTGCATGTTCTTCCTGTTCGAATCCGTTCCGCAGCCCTATCAGGACTACCTGTGGTATAACCCGCTGGTGCATCCTATCGGGTTGATGCGGGACGCATTCTACCCCTATTACAACCCGACATTCATTTCCTATGTCTACCCGATGACTCTGGCGTTTGTCCTGACTTTGACAGGGCTGTTTCTTCTGAACCACTATCACCGGGATATTCTCGACAAGTAGGCGGCGCTTCGGTGTGGCGCGAGCCATCGGCGGGAGAGGCCGATTTCGACGGCTGTGCTGCCTGGGCCGACGTGTTCAGTGCCCGCGCAGGCGGTTCAGCAATCGGCGAAGCGGGCCGGATATCCGCCAGAACGTGCTGTTCTCCAGCGCCAGACGGGCTGTTTCCGAATCCGTTACGAGCCGGGCCAGCCGGGTATTCTCCGTTTTCATCGTCTGAAAGGTCTCCTCGGTCTTGTGAAGCTCAGCCCGGGCCTCTGCAAGGGAATTGGCCAGTTGATCCTTTTCTCCGCTCAGCGCGCTGAGCTGCTCGGCTAGATGGGCCTTCTCCAGGTTCAGTGCCTCGATGCTCTGCTCGAGTTGGCCGTTCTCCCGGCTGATGTCATCAACCTTCTCGGTCAGCGAAAGGCTGCTGCGCTGGCTCTCTTCCAGCGTTTCCGCCTGCCGCTCGAGCTTGTC
>JAWLEL010000176.1:0-5781 GCA_041686165.1 Lentibacter sp. | reverse complement strand
AAAGACCTCCCGCGGCTCGATCTGCTCGCTCGGGCGCACCGTCGAGAGCGTCAGGCGCACATCCTCCCAGTTCTCACCGGTATTCTGCGCCACAAGCGCGCCCCGGGTGATCTCCAGCGCGCCGCGCCTCTTGTCAAGCCGCATGTCGTAGGTCGGCTGCCAGCCGGCCTCCTCGTAGAGATAGGAAATGCGCAACACGCCCTGCACGGGTTCGTCGGCGCTGGCCGCGACAGTCAGCATCGCGTAGTCCGTATCCTCGGTCTCGAGCGCCGCAAGGGCACGGCGAGCCTTGTCCAACTCGTCGCGCAGCCCCTTCAACGCCCGGTCCGCCGCCTCAGCCCGCTGCTGCGCCTGGTGCGCGCTGCGCCGCGCCTCGAGCGTCTCCTCGCCGATCATCCGCGCCAGCTCGCGCAGGGCCGCCGCATCCTTGCCTGCCGTCGTCTCGCCCGTCCCGAGCGTCTCGAGAAAGGCAATGCGCGCCTGCGCCGCGTCGATCTCGAGGCGCGTCTCGGCAATGCCTCCCTCTGCCGCGCGCAGATCGCCTTCGAGCCGCGCGACCTCGGCCGCCGCCGCCGCGATCCCGGCCGAGGTTTCCGCATCACGCGGCGGCACGAAATCGCGCCGCGTTGTCACCGCGCCCAAAGCCGCGCCCTCCAGTTCGACCCGCAGCGACTGCGCGGGCGTCGAGCGCGGCAAATCACCGATCACGAACTCGTGCCGACCGGCCGGAATCTCGAAGGGCACCTCCCGCAGGATCGTCGCGCCCTGCGGATAGAGCGTCGCCGCCGTGACCTCGCTTTCAAGCTGGTATGTCTCGGCAAGAAGGGCTGTCGGAAACAGGGACAGGACGAGAATGGAACAACGCATGAGAGACCTCCGGAGATTTACCGCGATTAGGCGTCAGCTTTCCTTCTGGCGCAACCCGGTCATTCGGAACTGGCCTTGGTTTACTCGAATTTTACCGAATCTCGGCGAAGCTTTGCCCATGGAACAGCTCGAGACGAAGATGCCCGCCGAAATGATCCGCGCCTTGCAGCAGATCGCCCGGGCGCAAGACATTTCAATCGGCCAGTTGCTTCGCAATCTGGCCGCGAAGGAAATCTCCCGCCTGCACAAGGCGAGGCCGCCCAACAGGGCGGACGAGCGGCTCGTCGCGCCCTTGCGTGCGCGCCTCGCTGGTGATCTTGCCCATGCAGCTTGTTGGGATGATTTGCAGACACGTCTGCGCTGCAAGGGCTACGAGCTGCGCGAGGCCGGCGGCGGCCTCGCGCTTCATGCGTATCCGTCCGGCGCACGTCAGTGCAAGGCCAGCGAGCTTGGCTTCAGCTACTCGCGGCTCTTGCGCCGATTCCACGCGCCTTTTCCGGGCCACGCCCATACCTGGCTGGCCGAACGCTTCCTGCATCAAGGCGAGGATGACGACGATCCCGTCCTGATCGAAGACCCCTGAATGAAACAAGGGCCGCCCCGGAGAGCGGCCCTTCGCAGGATTCACAGCGCATGCATCACCCCTTCTTGAGGACCTCGCGCCCCAGCAGCTCCGCGATCTGCACCGCGTTCAGCGCCGCGCCCTTGCGCAGGTTGTCAGAGACGCACCAGAGATTCAGGCCATTGTCGATGGTGCTGTCCTGGCGGATCCGGCTGATGAAGGTGGCAAAATCGCCCACGCATTCGATCGGGGTGACATAGCCGCCGTCCTCGCGCTTGTCGATCACCATGACCCCCGGTGCCTCGCGCAGGATGTCGCGCGCCTCGTCCTCGTCGAGGACGTCCTCGAACTCGATGTTGATCGCTTCCGCATGGCCGACGAAGACCGGCACGCGCACACAGGTCGCCGTGACCTTTATGGACGGGTCGATCATCTTCTTCGTCTCGACCACCATCTTCCACTCTTCCTTGGTGGACCCGTCTTCCATGAAGACGTCGATATGCGGGATCACGTTGAAGGCGATCTGCTTGGGGTAGACCTTGCGTTCATAGTCGCTCGTCGGATTGTAGACAGCCTTGGTCTGGTCCCAGAGTTCGTCGATACCGTCCTTGCCCGAGCCGGAAACCGACTGGTAGGTGCTCACGACCACGCGCTTGATCTTCGCGCGGTCATGCAGCGGCTTCAGCGCCACGACCATCTGCGCGGTCGAGCAGTTGGGGTTGGCGATGATGTTCTTCCTTGAATAGCCGTGAATGTCCTCCGGGTTCACCTCGGGCACGATCAGCGGCACCTCGCTGTCGTAGCGATAGAGCGACGAGTTGTCGATGACCACGCAGCCCGCCTTCGCGGCCTTGGGGGCATAGTCCTTCGTGGCCGCGGAGCCCACGGCAAACAGCGCGATGTCCCAGCCCGTGAAATCGAAGGTGGCCAGGTCTTCCGTCTTGAGCGTCGCGTCGCCAAAGCTCACGTCCGTGCCCAGCGATTTGCGGCTGGCGAGCACGGCGATCCTGTCCACGGGGAACTGGCGCTCCGCGAGGATGTTCAGCATTTCACGGCCCACGTTTCCAGTGGCGCCGACGACAACGACATTATAGCCCATCTGGCTGCTCCTTTAGGTCAAAAGACGCCGCCCAATACCGCACTGCACCTGCAGAATAAAGGGCCAATGCGGCCAGCCCGGTCAATCAAGCCGATCGCGCGCGAAGAGATAGAGCACCAATCCGCCCGCCACGAACGCCGCGTAGAAGATGAACAGGGCCTGGTAGGGCGCCTCGGCCGTCACAGCCCCCTCCGACGAGGCGCGAAAAAGCGCTCCGGTCGCGAGCTGCATCGCCCCGACCCCACCGATCGCGAAGAGGTTCATGAGCGTGACACCGCGGCCCACCAGATGCGCCGGGAAAAAGGCCCGCCCATGCGCCATCATCATCGGGAAGGACGCGCCGAAAAAGCCGACCGCCGCGAAAAGCGCGACGGCAAGCCACAGGCCCTGAACGCTCCAGAAGCCAAGCCAGAGACAGGCACCAAGGGACAGGAAATTCCCCCAGAAGATCACCCATTTGCGCGTACCGAGAAGCCGGTCGAGCGGCCCGTAGGCGAAGGTTCCCGCAATCATCGCGGCCCCCATGATCAGCGTCACATTCCCAACCAGGGTGTCACCAGCGCCGAAAACATCGCGGAAATACGGCCCGATCCAAAGCCCCCTCGCCCCTGCCGCCGGCGCATATTGCACCGCCATCAGTGGCAGGATCAGCCAGAGCGCAGGCACCCTGAGAAGATCGAGCAGCGATCCGCCCTCGCCCTGCGCGGCGCGCTCCGGATCACGCACGAGCACGAAGAGCCCGGCCGCCACCGAACCACTCACCAGCGCCATGCCAAGCATCACCGCCCGCCAGCCGAAGGCCTCGACGGCCAGCGTCGTCGGCAGCGCCGAAGCCAGATTGCCCACGGAGCCGACCCCGAGGATCACCGCCGCCAGCGTCGCGAAGACGGCAGGCGAGTAGACCCGCGCGAAAATGTAATAGGAGGCCATCAGGACAGGCGAACAGCCCACCCCGATCAGCAGCATCGCGGCCGAGACATGCCAGGGCGCGCTGGCCAGAGCAAATACGAGCGCGCCGCCCCCGCCTCCGACAGCCAGAAGCGCCGAGGCCGTGCGCCGCGGCCCGATCCGGTCAAGCGCCCAGCCCACCGGGATCTGCATGAGTGCGAAGGCCAGGAACCAAAGCCCCGACGCCGTTGCCAGGTCCTCCGGGCTCGCGCCCAGATCGCGCTCCAGCACCCCTGTCAGGACGGCCAGGACCGCACGGAAGAATTGGCTCAGCACATAAGCGAAGCAAAGCAGGATCAGATCAACGCGCATCGGCCAATGCCTTTTTTCTTGCTATAAATATCCCGGCCTCTCGCGCATCGCTTCGCGATACGTTGCCGGTTTCGTGGTGGCTTCGCCACGCACCCAGGGGGAGTTCGAGGGGGACAACGTCCCCCTCGACGGATCGGCTTATGCGTAGCATAAGCCGATGTCAGATACAGCGCCCGCCGTCCACTTCCATGCAAACGCCCGTGATCATGCTGGCTTCCTCCGAGCACAGGAAGGACGCGGCATTGCCAAGGTCCTCCGGCGTCGAGAAGCGCCCCAGCGGGATCGTCGAGAGAAACTTCGCCCGCATCTCCGGAGTATCCTCGCCCATGAAGCTCGACAGCAGAGGCGTCTCCCCGGCCACCGGGTTGAGCGCATTGACGCGCACACCATGCGGCGCCAGTTCCACCGCCATGGCCTTGGTCGCTGTGTTCACCCAGCCTTTCGAGGCATTGTACCAGTTCAGGTTCGGCCGCGGGCTCACGCCGGCTGTCGAGGCCACATTCAAAATCGCACCGCTGCCGCGTGCCTTCATCGGTGCGGCCAGTTCGCGCGCGAAGAAATAGACCGATTTGCAGTTCACCGCGAAGACCCGGTCGAACTCGTCGTCGCTCACCTCCTCCATCGGCTTGGGAAGATGCGTCACCCCGGCGTTGTTCACGAGGATGTCGACGCCGCCCATGAGCCGCTCGGCCGTCTCCACCGTCTCGGCGACCTGCGCGCCGTCGGCCACATTCGTCTCATGCCCGAAGGCCCCGCCGCCGATCTCCTCGGCCATGTCCATCGCCCCGTCATGGTTGATGTCGACCACCATGACCTGCGCCCCCTCCCGGGCGAATTTGCGGGCGATTCCCGCCCCGAAGCCGCTGGCTCCCCCGGTGATGATGGCGCGTTTGCCCTCAAGTCTCATCCTTGTTCCTCCCTTTCATCACGACAACATGACTATCAATGCCGCGTGCCCGAGGCGCCAGCCTCGCCTCAAACCGAGAGAAAGGCAATGGCTCACCCATGCAGCGCCGCCACGGTCTTGAGCGTGGTGAACCCGTAAAGCGCCTCGAAGCCCTTCTCACGCCCGTGGCCCGACTTCCCGACGCCGCCGAAGGGCAGCTCCACGCCCCCGCCCGCGCCGTAGTTGTTGATGAAAACCTGCCCCGCCTTCACCGCCTTCGCCATGCGCATCTGCAGCGCGCCTTCACGCGCCCAGACCGAGGCGACAAGGCCGTAGTCCGTCCCATTGGCGATGGCCACGGCCTCAGCCTCGTCATCGAAGGGGATGAGAACCTGCACGGGGCCGAAAACCTCGTCACGCGCGAGCGCATGCGTCGGGCTCACATCTGCAAAGAGTGTCGGGCGCACGAAATTGCCGCCTTCGGGCGCGTCTTCGAGCGTGCCGCGTGCAGCCGTTTCAAGATCGGCCCCCTGCTCGAGGAAGCCGCTGACGATGCCCTTCTGCTTGGCCGAGATGAGCGGGCCGACATCGAGATCGGCCATCGCAGGGCCCACGCGCAAGCGCCCGTAGGCCTCGGCCATGCGTCCGGCGATTTCATGGTAGACCCCGCGCTGAACGAGAATGCGCGAGGAGGCTGAGCAGGTCTGGCCTGCATTCTGCACACCCGCGCGCACGAGAAACGGCAAGGCCGCGTCGATATCCGCATCGTCGAAAACGATCTGCGGGCTCTTGCCGCCAAGCTCCAGCGTCACGGGCTTCACATGTTTCGCGGCTGCCGCCTGGATCATCGAGCCGGTCGCGACCGAGCCGGTGAAGGAGATATGGTCGATCCCCTCATGCCCTGCCAGCGCCGCGCCCGCTTCACCGCCAAGGCCGGGCACCACGTTCAAGACCCCGTCCGGCACCCCCGCCGCCTTGGCAAGGTCGGCAAAGGCCAGCGCCGTGAGACAGGCATCCTCGGCCGGCTTCAGGACACAGGCATTCCCCGCAGCCAGGGCTGCGCCCACGGAGCGCCCGATGATCTGCATCGGGTAGTTCCAGGGCACG